>JBDSEW010000144.1:0-5407 GCA_039919825.1 Chitinophagales bacterium
GCGTAGTCTGAAGGGCACTGATGTTAGTGTTGTATCAGTGAGGAATTATGAATTAGAAATTAAAAGAGAGGCTGTCTCAAAAGTCTTGAAGTCAGATGCCGAAATAAATTCGGGATGACGGCTACTCCGGACGTTTTGAGACAGCCTCTTTTTTTTGTAAAAATAGTGGGATTACTTTTCCATGCGGGCGTGCACTTCAGTTTGACTCTAATATTGGTGAACCGGAAACCTGCGGCAATCTATTTAAAATTATACGACCAGCTCACTTTTACCGCAAGGTTGTCAAACGGATTGCTGAAAGCATAAGGGCCATAACGATAGAATAATCCGCCACCAGCACTTAAACGTGCTATGCCGAAGAATTTTTTTCCTACAATGTTATTAATCATCAGTCCTGATTCAAAATACCCTTTGTCCATACTTTTTGCAGTGGTGTTTAAATGCACTTCAGGATTCGATAATGTTCCCCAGCCAATGTTGGTAACGAATACAAAGTTGGGTTGAAATTTTCCCCAGCGTATCACATTGCTCTGAAAATCCTGGCGGAAAAAAACAGAAGCAAAACCACTGCTGATAAATTCATTCGACCGCATGGTTTGAAAACTATTGGCAGAGAAAAGACCTAAGGGCGAATAACTTGATCTGCCGGAGAATAAATCAGTAGCAGGAATTGCATGGTTCACCCAACCACCTTCCAGCGTGAGCGTGGTAATGCCCAATGATTTGGTAGGAAATGAATAGTTGAATTTCGTTTCGTACTTGGTATAGGTGAAATCACCATTGATAAATCCATTGATGCCCTGGGTTACCTGCAGCCAAACAGTAGGATAACCCATGTTGATCCAGTAGTAACGATCAAGCGATTCCACGATCCTTTCCTTGTAAGAAAAGCGTACAGCTGCTTTTACACCTGCGAAATCAAATTCATCCTGCACGACAGGCTCACCTGAATGCGTATTTACGAATTGATAATCGTTGGTAGGATCTTTACGGACATCGAACGTGGTTATTTCTGTGTTCACATATTTACGCACACGCGACGTAAAGGCAATTTCCTTGCGTTGCACAAAATCGAAGTTGTTGATCGTATAGTTGCGGTAATTTTCGTTGTTGCCCCAGTAACTTCCCTGGTAATAATCCGTGCCGCCACTTTCTTCATAGCTCATGGAATAATTCAGCGTGAGCTTTATGTTTTTCGGATAATATAATTTCCATTCGAAAAATCCACCGTACTTCCACACCTGGTCGCGCAAACCGTAGCCCGCAAATGCGCCAATCTTGTATTTTCTCATCAGGTCGCTGTTGGTTTCAAGGCCCATTCCCAACCGAAATCCCTCCTGCCGGTTGAACTTGACTACATTATAAAGTTGTACGCTTACATACTTCAGCTTCAGGTTTCCATCCTGTAAAGCACTTAACATGTTCAATTTATTGTCGAAGTTGTTTTTCTTCCCTACACTGTCGAGCATACTGTAAGTGGTCTTCTCTTTCATGGAAAGCGTATCCGGCCGTTGCGATTCCCAATATTCATTTGTTTTTAATGCTGCATCCGGCAGGATGTCGATTCCTACACCATCAAAATCTTTTTTGGTAAGTGGTGGATTGATCACCGCTTCTTTGATGCGTGTAGTTCCTGTCATCCTCACCTTCAATCCGTCAAAGAAAAATTTCTTGAATCCAATGTCTGTATTTATTTGGGAGATGAACCAATGAATGCTGTCGGCTTTTCTATACTGTTGTTCAATTTTTACATACATGGTTGCGAGTGAAGCATCAGAAGGTTCGGCAACCACGCGCTGAATGGCATATCCATCGCTATTGATTTCAATGATTCCTTTCAGCGAAGTGAAATGTTTTCCCCTGGCAGGATTGTACGTCATCACGAATACCGTGTCTTTTCCGGAATAAGCAGTGTCAATAATATTGAAGAAATATTTATCCCAGCTATTGGGGCTGATGGGATTTACAAAATCGGTAGTAGCAATATTAATAAAAGGTTTGTAAAAATTAGTGGTCTGAAATTCCGAAGTGAGTACCGTGAAGTTGGGATTTTGAAGGCCGGATACCTTTTGAGCAATAACAACTTCCTTTGTGAGGTCAGGCTCCAAATGGGTGCGTTCCACTACCGACTCCATGATCAGCAGGTGGTTTTGTTCCATATAGTTAAAAAGCTTTATCCGGAGAGAATCAGCTACCCTGTTCGAATCCGGTGTGCCTGTCAGTACAAATTTTTCATAGGCTGTATAAGAATAGGAATTCAGGTTTGCGTAGTTATTGATGTCACGGTTCTTTACAGCGGCTTTAATGATTCTGTTAGCCGGATTTTCACCTGCCAGCACAGTTACGTTATCCAGTTCACCCAGTTGTGGCACCATGGAGATATTGAGTGAAGCCAGCTTGTCTGTTTTAAGTATGGGAATCCTAAGTGGCCTATAGCCAACGAAACTCAAGGACAGGGAGGTAATTGCTTTCGGGGATTGAATGGAATAATGTCCCGTAGAATCAGCACTGGTGCCGGTGGTATTGTTATCGTTGATGATAATGGTAACATACGGAACAGGAAGGTGTGTTGAAGAATCTGTAACTATACCCTGCAAAGAAGTTACCTGTGCTTTCAACAACACGGGGAGCAAAAAAAGAAATATGAGGAGTAGAATTCTCAAAAGTGCGCCGTAATAACAAACAGTATTGAAGGGCAACGGCATTTAGCAAAGATATGACCAAAATGAGTAATGGCCGGGTTCACCTTCTGAAGAATATAAAAGAAATGGGGTGAGAAATAAATGACTCAAATAGTGACTTTTTTCAGCTTCTATAGCTACTTGCCAAAATTAAATCCCGCATGTATAGCCATCGTGAGATCCGGCTTACTTTCAATCAGAGAAAGCCTGAGCCAAACCAGAACTTTGTGCTTTCGTGCCTTTGCAGCAAAATACATATTGCTACAAAGGCGCTAAGGCACAAATCCCTGCTGCCGGTTTTTTTATCGTATTCCTTCAAAAATTATTTGTAGCACACACTCATTCACAACACATCTTCACCACGAGACGTTAATTGCTACTTTCGCCTTCAGATTACTGTTCCTGATGCTATCCCGGATTTTCGTTCGTGTGAAAAGTTTGCTCCAAAAGCTGGTTCATAAAAAGTGGATAATTATTCCGCTGTATGCCATTGCTGCGATAATTTCCCTGTTTCTTTTGTTGAATTTCATATTCCCGTTGCGGATCAATATTCCTTATTCACAAATCATCACCGCTTCTGATGGCAGTGTACTACATGCATTTTTGAGCAGCGATGAAAAATGGCGGATGAAAACAGAGCTAAATGAAATTACACCGACCCTGAAGAAAGCGATCATTTACAAAGAGGACAAATATTTCTATTACCACCCTGGCATAAATCCGGTTGCCATCATCCGTGCAGTCGTCAATAATATGCTGGAATCGAAAAAGACTTCAGGTGCATCTACTATCACCATGCAGGTAGCGCGCATGCTGGATCCGAAAGACCGTACCTACCTCAACAAACTCACCGAGATATTCCGCGCATTCCAGCTGGAGCTGTTCTACAGTAAAGATGAAATCCTCCAGTTTTATCTCAACATGGTTCCCTATGGAAGCAACATCGAAGGAGTAAAAAGCGCCTCCCTCATTTATTTCCAGCAGTCGCCGGACTACATGAGTCTTGCACAAACTGTTGCACTCACCATTATTCCAAACCGTCCATCATCGTTGGTGATTGGCAAGGACAATGCATTGATTGTTCAGGAAAGAAATAAATGGCTGCACCGTTTTGCAGCAGATAAAATTTTTCCACAGGAAGAAATCGAAGACGCCTTGCTTGAACCATTGGATGATACACGTCATAATGTTCCAAGGCTGGCTCCACATCTGTCGCTTCGTTTAGTAAAGTCACATCGTTCTGATCCCATCATTCATGCGAACATCGATAAAATGAAACAGGAGAAAGTGGAGAACATAGCCTACAACTACATTAAGCGCATTCACCACATGGGCATCACCAACTGTGCAGTGCTGGTGATCGGCAATCAAAACAACCAGGTGGAAGTTTATTGCGGCGCCGCAGATTTTTACAACGCTGAAGATCATGGACAGGTAGATGGAGTACGCGCTGTCCGTTCACCCGGCAGCACGCTAAAACCTTTTTTGTATGCTCTTGGATTTGATAAAGGGATGATCACGCCTAAGTCGGTGATTGCAGATGTGCCTGTTAATTTCAGGGGTTATATGCCGGAGAACTACGACAAAAAATTTCGTGGTAATGTAACTGTAGAAGCTGCATTGGCGAATTCACTCAATGTGCCCGCTGTAAAAATGCTGGATCAAGTCGGTGTAAATACGTTTGTTTCTCAGATGAAGCTGGCAGGATTCAACCAGGTAGCTGCGGATGAAAATAAACTGGGACTATCTGCAATACTTGGCGGTTGTGGCGTGAAGCTGGAAGAACTCACCAACCTCTACAGTACGCTTGCGAATGAAGGGGTATTCAGGAGATTAGCATGGACGAAAGAAGGCAAAGTCGAAGGTTCATTTCAGTTGCTTTCTCCGAATGCTGCATTCATGACCACTGAAATTTTAACGCAACACCTGCGACCTGATCTTCCCAACCATTATCAAAGCAGCATGCATCTTCCTAAGGTTGCCTGGAAAACAGGAACATCTTATGGACGACGTGATGCCTGGAGTATCGGGTACAACAAAGAATATACTATTGGTGTGTGGGTGGGAAATTTTTCCGGCAACGGTATTCCTGAACTCACTGGAGCGGATATCGCGACACCGTTGCTTTTCGAATTGTTCAATACGCTCGCCTATAATTCTTCGAATGAATGGTTTCACATGCCAAAGCAAATGGATTTCCGGTATGTGTGCGAGGCCTCCGGAATGGTTCCTAATGATTTTTGTGTGGACCAGGTGATGGATTATTTTATACCCGGAGTTTCCTCCACAGAAAAATGCAATCACCTGAAGGAAGTATTTGTTTCAGCAGATGAAAGTATTTCTTTCTGTAGAAATTGTTTACCGGAGAATGGGTATAAAAAAAACATGTATCCGAACCTGAAACCTGAGCTGGTTACCTTTTATGAATTTCAGAATATGCCATATAAAAAAGTTCCGCCACACAATCCGTCATGTAATCGTATTTACACGGAGAATGCACCTTCGATCACTGCTCCTACAGATGGACTGGAATATTTACTTGAAAAAGAAGAAAAGCAACAGCTGATGCTGAGTTGCAATGCAGACAATGAAGTAAAAACAGTTTACTGGTATATCAACAACCGCTTTTTCAAAACAGCAGGCGTGCATGACAAGGTCTTTTTTACACCGGAGGCAGGTGCGATAAAAATTTCCTGCACCGATGACAAGGGAAGAAATGATGATGT
>JBDSEW010000159.1:0-2895 GCA_039919825.1 Chitinophagales bacterium
TGTTCATACATACCATCGTTTATCACAGAATAGCCGATAGAATGAAAAGAGGAATGAAAATCTTCCGCTGTTTGTTAAATTTACTTCCCGGAAACAGCAATTTGTAAAAAAGCAGGGGTCAATAAGAAAATGCAAGCGGATAAGACACGGATAATGGAGGAAAAAGAGGCAACTGCTAAACCGGTCACCTCTATACAGGAGCATGAAAAAAAGGAGATCCTGCACCAGTACCGTAAGCTGCTGCAGGCGCTAAAGCCACAGCTTCAAAAGGGTGACCGCAAGATGATCCGTCTTGCCTTTGAGATATCCTATGATGCACACAAGGACATCCGCAGAAAATCCGGTGAACCGTACATCCTGCATCCAGTGGCTGTTGCACAAATTGTGGCCAGCGAAATAGGGCTTGGAGCTATTGGTGTTATTTGCGCATTGCTCCACGATACCGTTGAAGATACGGAAGTAACACTGGAAGATATTGAGCGCGAATTTGGGAAAGCAATCGCAGAAATTATTGAAGGACTTACCAAGATCTCTGTAATTTTTGATGTGCATGGTTTTATTCAGGCCGAGAATATCCGCAAGATCATGGTCACGCTTTCCAAAGATGTGCGCGTAATCCTAATCAAGCTTGCCGACCGGCTGCACAACATGCGCACCATGGATTCCATGCCACGGAACAAGCAGATCAAAATTGCTTCAGAAACCATTTACCTGTATGTTCCGCTGGCGCACCGTCTTGGCTTGTTTGAAATAAAATCGGAGCTCGAAGACCTTTCGATGAAGTACAGCGAACCAAAGATATATAAGCTGATCGCTGATAAGATCATTGAATCAAAAAAGGAAAGGAACAGGCTGATCGCAGAGTTTATCAAACCGATTAAAGAGGAGATGACGACTCAGACTTTCAGCTTCGAGATCTATGGACGCCTTAAAACCGTGTATTCTATCTGGAGAAAAATGCGGGAGCAGGCCATTCCTTTTGAAGAGGTGTACGATAAGTTCGCCATCCGCATCATTGTAAGAACGGATGAAGAAAATGAAAAATCCGATTGCTGGCGGGTATATTCCATCATAACAGACTGCTACCGTCCAAATCCCGACCGTTTACGCGATTGGATCTCTAACCCCAAGGCAAACGGTTACGAAGCACTTCATACTACCGTAATGGGACCCGAAGGCAATTGGGTGGAAGTTCAGATTCGGACAGAAAGGATGAATGAAATTGCGGAGAAAGGATATGCCGCTCACTACAAATACAAGGAGAAACAAAGCTCCGACACTTCTATTGATGAATGGCTGAGGAAGATCCGTGAGTTGCTTGAAAATCCGGACACCAATACGCTTGACTTTATTGACGACTTCAAGCTCAGCCTGTTTGCGGAAGAAATCTATGTGTTTACTCCGAAAGGGGACCTCAAGATTCTTCCTTCAAAATCATCGGTACTCGATTTCGCATTTGAAATACATTCCGATATCGGGCAACGGTGCATTGGAGCAAAGGTGAACCATAAAATTGTTCCGATCAGCTACAAGCTGGTCAATGGCGACCAGGTGGAAATCCTGACTTCCAAAAAACAAAAACCTGCTGAGGACTGGTTGCAGTATGTGGTAACCGCCAAAGCAAAATCAGGAATAAAAAATGTACTGAAAGCCGAACGAAAACGCATTGTCGAAATAGGGAAAAAGGCACTGGAAAATATTTTCAGGGAAAAGAAAGTTGCTTTTAACACACACAACCTTAATAAGTTGCTTGACTTCTACAAGATACCTGCCGTAAATGATCTGTTTTACAGCATCAGCGTGGGGAATTTTAAGTTCAGCGATATGGACAATTTTGTACGCGTTGGAGATAATATTGAGTTGAAAGATGAATCCAAACCCACCGATGAGAATGTAGAGCTCGCCATTAAAAATAAACTCGTTTCCAACTCCAGTTTGTTTGTATTCGGCGATGGAGCGGAAACCGTCGATTACAATCTTGCAGGATGTTGCAAACCGATTCCGGGTGATGATGTATTTGGATATGTAAATAAGAATAAAGAGATCGAAATTCACCGCACCAATTGCCCGAAGGCGATCAATGCCATTTCAAAATACGGTTATGACATTGTAAGAACCAAGTGGACTAAACAGCACCAGATTGCATTTCTTACAGGATTAAAACTTACCGGTATTGATGATGTTGGGGTAATGCAAAAAATCACCAACGTAATATCAGGTGATCTTAAAGTAAACATGCAATCCATTACCATCGATACAAAAGACGGGATCTTTGAAGGCATCATCAAAGTGTTTGTGAAGGATACCTTTCACCTTACTGAATTAATGGATAAGTTACGCCAGTTAGACGGAATTTTATCGGTGGCGAGATATGAAGAGGAACCGATGGCGGCATAATAAACAAGGAAGTTTGAATGGTTTGAATGGTTTGAAGGGTTTGAAGGGTTTGAAGGGTTTGAAGGGTTTGGGGGTTATCTCCGCATCTTCTGTTTTGAGTTCTGGCTCTTTTTTCATGGCTCTTGATTCCTGAAATCTTGTTTTTGCAACCACAACTGGTTTTCATCCCAATTCATCTGGCATTTCCACTCAATGTACCGCTGCTAAGAAAAATAAGTGTACGTTTACCGATCCCTTTTTGCTCACCTGATTCAGTTTTTGTACTGCTCGCTGTCGAAGCAAAAAATTCCAGGAAAAAAAAAGCAGGAAAATAAATTGTCCGTAATCGGCTTGCCGAAGGCATAACATTTCACACTCAAAAAAGAAAATGGCTGACAAAAAAGATTTGGATTTTACGTACACCACGATCGACAAAATATTCCGTTTAAGCGTAGGAGAAACGGGTGACTACAGCGGCGCAAAGTATGATGGAGATTTTTCGATGTCACTTGAAGCAGC
>JBDSEW010000162.1:0-12411 GCA_039919825.1 Chitinophagales bacterium
CTTCCGCTTCCTTATCCTTCGTATTTACCGAGGCACTTGGTCTTAGCAATAATAAGATCTTCCCTTATGGTAAACTTCGCGTGTCAGTTGCCCAGGTGGGTCATGATGCACCATTGTATGCCTTGGAAAATTATTATGCTCAAACCACTGCCGGCGATGGTTGGACATCAGGAATTGCTTTCCCTTTACCTGATGCGGATGGTAACTCCACCACAGCTTATTCTAATGCAGCTACTTTGGGGAATCCTGGTTTGAAGCCTGAAAAAGTAAATTCTTTTGAAGTAGGTGCTGACCTCCGTTTCATCAATAACAGGATTGGACTGGATGTTAC
Source organism: Chitinophagales bacterium (assembly GCA_039919825.1). Classification (GTDB taxonomy): domain Bacteria; phylum Bacteroidota; class Bacteroidia; order Chitinophagales; family UBA10324; genus JACCZZ01. The sequence continues at coordinate 332 of JBDSEW010000162.1, forward strand.
CTATTACCAAACTAAATCTTTAGATCAGATTATTCCTGCTCCAATTGCAGGTTCTACCGGTTATCAGCAACAATACCTGAACTCCGGTTCTATCGAAAACAAGGGATTTGAGGTTTCCTTAAACATTACCCCTGTTAAAACAAAAGACTGGAGATGGGATATCGGAGCTAACTGGAGTACAAATAAAAGTGAAGTGCTTGAACTGGCCAATGGCGTTAATGAATTGTTCCTTGGCGGATTTGAAGGTTCAGCTGTTTATGCCATCGTAGGTGAGCAATACGGTTCCATTTATGGTAGCCGGTGGCAACGCGATGACAATGGTAACATAATGATTGATGATGTTCAATTCCTTATAGACGGAAGCGAAAACCCTACTTATGGTTATCCCATTCAGGATGCCCAGGTTGGTGTTATCGGTGATGTGAATCCTGACTGGATTGCAGGGATCAGCACAAATCTTGCCTGGAAAGGTCTGTCTCTCAATGTTTTGATGGACGTAAGACAAGGTGGTGACTTGTGGAATGGTACACGTGGCGCTCTGAATTTCTTTGGTAGGACCGAAGAAACTGAAAACCGTGGTGACCTTACCACTTTTGAAGGAGTCTTGTCAGATGGTCAGACTAATAATATAGTTGTACCACTTGATCAGGCCTGGTACCAGGGACTCGGTAGTGGATTTGGTGGACCGACTGAGCAATTTATTGAAGATGGATCCTACATCAAACTGAGGGAGGTTTCGCTTTCATACACGATTGCTCCGAAAGTTTTGGAAAAGACACCAATTGCTTCCATTGACATTTCATTGGTGGGCCGTAACCTGTGGTTATCTACAGATTATAAAGGTGTTGATCCTGAAACAAGTTTGACGGGTGCCAATCACAGCCAGGGAATGGATTATTTCAACATGCCGGGTGTAAGAAGCTTTGGTGTTAACTTAAGACTGACCCTGTAATCCACTCTTTTCTTCATCTTAAATTCAAGAACAATGAGATACAATAAGATCTTTTTAATACTTCTGATTACAACGATGATAGTTGTATCAGAATCCTGCAAAAAGGGATTCCTGGAAGGAGTGAACGATAATCCTAATTCTCCTACTGCTGTAATCCCACGAGTACTGTTGCCAGGTGCTGAAGGCAACCTTGCGTATGCACAGGGAGGCGATGTTTCAAGATTCACCAGTATAATGACACAATACATCACTGGTGCTTCACGTCAATTCTTTGCTTACAACCAGTACACTTTTTCTGAAGAGGATTTCAACAACGTTTGGAATAATTTGTATGCTGCAACGATGTCTAACTTTCACAGCATTATTGAAATTAATGCAGCTGATGGAACAGCCGGCGCTTACGATGCATATGATGGCGTGGCCCGTATTTTAATGGCATACACGATGGGAATGACCACAGATGTATGGGGAGATGTTCCTTACGATGAGGCTTTTCTGGGTAATCAGAACCTAACCCCTGCTTATGATACGCAGGAAGAAGTTTATGCCACGATTCAGCGATTGCTTGATGAAGGCATTGCTATCCTGAATGATGGTGATCTGCTCGGTGATGATTTTGAAAGCCCTGGAACAGAGGATTTCATCTATAATGGTGATCTTGATTCATGGATTGGGTTAGCCCACGCACTCAAAGCACGTTACTATCTTCATCTAACCAAGATTGATGGTAATGCAGCGAGTAATGCATTGGCTGAGATCAATGCCGGAGGTGCTATTTCCGATGCACTTTACCCATTCACTTCAGCCGGTCCGGGTCCTGCATTCCAGTACATTGAACAACGCGATGACATTGTGTATGATGGTGCATGTTTGCAGCAAATGGCAGCTAAGAATGATCCCCGTTATCCTGTGTATATTGATGTTGACGGTGATTATTGGTATCCTGGAGCATTGGGCGCATTCTTTGCTGCCGACAATTCTCCGGTTATACTAATGACTGAATTTGAACGCCTGTTCATTGAAGCAGAATCAAGAGTTCGTACCGGCGATAACGGTGGTGGACAGACAGCTTATGAAGCAGCCATTCAAAACAGCATGGATTTCTACGGTGTAGCTGCTGAAGATGCTGCTACTTACATTGCTGCCAATGGTACCTTATCCGGTGACATGAATAGCATGATTGCACAGATTATCTATGAGAAATGGGTAGCTAATTTCCTGCATCCAGAATCATGGGTAGATCTGCGCCGCACAGGTACTCCGGTTCTTGTGCCAAATGCCGGGGGTACAATACCTACACGCTTTATTTATCCAACCAATGAAAGGTTGTACAACAGCAGCCTTCCTGATAAGAATTCTACGCTGTATTCACCTGAATTGTGGTGGAACCAATAATAGTCTGAGCTTACATTTACAAAAAAACCTGCTTGTATCCAGGCAGGTTTTTTTGTTTTAGAATCTCGTGATTCATTGAGTTGACAAAAATGCGGAGTCGTTTTTTGGTGGCGATAGCACCACATACGATGCACATTTCAAAACTGTGAATAAGAGGTTTTCTTTACTTCTTCGTTTATGAAATAATCAAATTTTAATTGCTTCTATGAATCTTACAATTGACTTTGGAAATACATTGGTTAAAGTTGCCGTATTTCAGTTGGGTGATATGGTTCACTTTGAATCCCATGCAAATTTCACGGTAAAAAAATTACACGCGCTCCTGAAGAAATTCAGTATTTCTGGTGCTATCATTTCTTCTGTAGTAAATGATTCTGAACTGATCGAATCCTTTCTGAAAAAATCCTATCACTTTGTTAAACTGAATCCCAACACAGCATTGCCCATAAAAAATCAGTATGAAACACCTGGTAGCCTTGGCATGGATCGCATGGCGGGAATGGCAGGTGCAAATTTTATGATGCCAAAGAAAAACGTGCTGGTAATTAATGCGGGAACCTGCATCACCTACGATGTAATCACCGCACAGGCCGTTTATTTTGGTGGTAACATTACTCCAGGATTGGAAATGAGACTGAAAGCATTAAATACTTTTACCGACCGGTTGCCGTTAGTGCGAAAACAATTTTCCAAAGACCTGTTTGGAAGAAGCACCTCTTCTTCTATTTTAACTGGTGTGGTACAAGGTTCCTATCTTGAAATGACGGGATTTATAAATGCTTACAGGCAAACATATAGAGGATTGAAAGTGATTTTAACGGGTGGAGATGCCCCAATTTTTGAAACGATGACCAAAAGTAAGATATTTGCCGTCCCTAACCTGGTGCTGTATGGCCTCAATAAAATACTTACCCTGAATGAACCTAATTAAAAGACTGGTTCTTTCATTATTGTTTCTTTCATCTTGCCCGGTTATTTTGAACGGTCAGAATTTGCCCTATTCCAGGTACGGACTAGGTACACTGTTTGACCCCGAATTTACCAACCTCCGCAGTTGGGGTAGTTTATCAGCAGCATATCACAACCCTTTCAACATTAACTTTGCAAACCCTGCCTCTTACAGCGATATAAAACTTGCTACACTGGATGCCGGATTATTCGGTGGCGCATTAAAATTAAATGCCCCGGATACCTCAATTGTTTTTGGAGATGGCAGTGTATCAAACATCGCCCTCGGATTTCCATTGATAAAAAATAAGGCAGGTATAAGTTTTGGCATCAGCCCATTTAGCAGGGTAAGTTATTCGATTGCCCAGGAAAATGACAGCAGCGTAGAATTTGGAAGGTCATTCAATTTGTTTCAGGGGCAGGGAGGACTTTACCGGTTTTATGCCGGAGGTGGTTATAAGTTTGGACATTTATCTGTCGGGATAAATGCTTCTTACTTGTTTGGAACCATTAATTATACGGATATTCTTGCCTTTCCCGAATCGCTGAATGCATACAATACCCGGCGGCAGGAAATGAGAAGATTGGGTGACTTTCTGTTTGATGCAGGTGTTCAGTACAGGGTTCCCATCGGGAAGGAGAAACTGTATTTCCTCGACCTTGGTGTTACGGGAAATCTTCAAACTGATATCCGTGCGCACCGCGACCTGCTGTATGACCGGTTTACCTATACTGACAATGCGGGAAACAGCACTTCAACAATTAATCCGCAGGATACCATCTATAGTATTCTAAATGAAAAAGGGGTAGTTACACTTCCGGGAACAATTTCTGCAGGAGCAATTTTTTCAAAGCAGTACAGGTATTCAGTGGGAGTGAATTACAAGTACACCTTGTGGAGCGATTACAAATCTTTCGGAGAAGCAGACCAGACGGGAGATACCTGGAAGTTAGGACTGGGTGGAGAATTGATTCCTGATTATAAATCATATCAGCAATATTGGAAGATCATTTCCTACCGGGTTGGAATGACTTATGGTCAGAATTATGTGGAGTTGAATGACCAGGAACTAAAGCAATTTTCCGTTTCGGTGGGAGCAGGATTTCCTTTGCGGCGTTCCTTTTCACAGATTTCGCTGGCAGGAGAATGGGTGCACATTGGATCTCTAAAGGAGAATCCTGTCACAGCTTCTTTGTTCCGGCTTACAGTAGGATTTACCCTGAACGATAAGTGGTTTCAGAAACGGAAATTCGACTGAGAAATCATTTACCGCCATTCTCTGCAAATCGATTTTGCTTTTAAACGATCAATGGATTACCACATGCCTTATTTTTTTGGCAATCATACCTTACTGCAATGAGACAATCTTTCGTTTTCAGGTTGTTTTTTTATGCCTGCCTTCCCTGCCTGCTTTGCTCATGTGAGAATGACATGGCTACCGTAAATAAATTAACCAATCAATACGAACCCTCCTCAGAAACAGGCAAGGATATAGAAGTACTCTACAGCGATCTCGGGAAAATAAAAGCCAAAATGACCGCTCCTACCATGTTACGATTCCATACGAAAGAACCCTATACCGAATTGCCGGACGGATTAAAAATTCTGTTCTATGACGAAAATTCAATGGTGGAGAGCCAACTCACTGCAGGCTATGGAATTTCCTATGAAAAATCAGATGAAATGAAGGTCAGGAACAATGTAGAGGCCATCAGTGTGAAGGGAGATAAGCTCAATACAGAAGAGCTGGTCTGGAATCAGAAAAGTCAGAAGATCTCTTCAGATAAATTTGTGAAGATCACTACCAAAGATGAAATCATATTTGGAGATGGGTTTGAGTCGAACCAAGACCTGAGTAATTACAAAATCAAAAAAATCAGAGGCACTATTCGCCTGAAAGAAAGCCCTGTTATTGAATAGTAAAGTATGTTTTTTATACATCCATATCCTGTTAAGGGATCGGCAGGAAATTATACTTAAAAGGGGATAGATCTGTACATCATCAGAAGCTTAAAAACAGATCAAATTCAAAATTTGTTTTCACTTAATTTTTAAGGATAAAAATAAGTTAAACTTTTGCCACGAAGGAGGAAAGTCCTTCCCCTTTGGGGAAGGATTTAGGAAGGGGCTTTGACTTTCATGATGCACAGTTGATCAAATTCTAAACACGTCGTAGAAGAGATAGTTGTTAACTGGAAATGTATAGATTTATCCCATGTACAGTATAAAATGCGCTATAACCTGAGTACCAGTCAATACCTTTTATCTTTCGTTTCCCCTATCGCTTCAAGGAACGCTGAGCAGCGCCGAAGGCTGCTACAACATTTAAAGACCTGAACTTTTAAATCATTCCTTGGTACGCAAATAGATGGCGAAAATGCTGAGTGTACACTTAACCTCACAATGGAAGCCTGTTATTTGCATTCACCAATAGCATAGGTTTTCATTTGGATATTCGCCCCCAAAACCGTTATTTTGCAGTCCTTTAAAAAAAAGAATTTCTGGAATGGCAATTATAGGAAGAATCAGGAACAGCGGACCGATTATCGCAATTGCGATAGGCCTGGCACTTGCGGTATTTGTGTTCGAAACAGCACTTAATTCAAATTCATCACTGCTGCATGGTAACCGTGATATAGTGGGAGTAATTGATGGGGAGAAAATCCATTACCAGGATTTTGCAAACCGTGTGGAAGAAGGCATTCAAAACTATAAACTGCAAACCAACCAGCCCAATATAGATGATAACACGATGTATTCATTGCGTGATCAGACCTGGAATCAACTCATCAACGAACAGATCAACGGAGCAGAATACCGTAAGCTTGGATTGGCTGTCTCTCCCGACGAACTTAAGGATATGTTCCTTGGCACCGACCCGGTTCCGGAAATAAAGCAGGCATTTACCAATCCGCAAACCGGCATCTTTGATCCTTCTGCAGTAACCAATTATATTAAGAATCTTGATCAAGCGGCAGAAGGGGAACAGGAGGGAGAACGCAGAGCCCGTTGGGTTGCATTTGAAAAAGCTCAGAAGGATAACCGCATTCAATCAAAGTATCAGAACCTGATTGCGAAGGCAATGTATATTCCAAAGTGGCAGGCAGAAGTTGACTATAATGAGAAGAACAGCCAGGCAGCTGTACAATTTGTAATGATTCCTTATGCATCCATGGTCGATTCCACCGTTAAAGTAACCGATTCAGAACTTCAGGAGTACCTCACAAAAAATAAAGAGAAATTCAAGCAGGAAGAGAGCCGCCAGATCGAATATGTGATTTTCCCGGTTAAGCCATCCGCAGATGATACAACCCGTGTAGTGAAAGATGTGAATGAAATCTATGCAAGCCTGGCAGCATCACCTGCAGATACCAATCTTTTGAAGCTCAATTCAGACAATGGGCTGGATAAATTTTATTACTCAAGAGAAAAAGTTTCGTCACCGTTTGCGCAGGATACGCTGTTTAAAGTTCCGGTGGGCTCGCTTGTTGGGCCTTATTTTGAAAATGGTGCCTACAGGATTGCCAAACTGGTAGACCGCAGACAGGTTGCGGATTCCGTAAAGGCCCGTCACATCTTTGTACGCGTTGAAGCAGGAGCAGATACCGCTGCAGCCAAAAATAAAATTGACAGTATTTATACAGCTCTCAATAGCGGCGCTTCTTTCGATTCATTGGCCATCAAATTGTCTGAGGATCAAAGTTCTGCCGTTAAGGGAGGAGACTTAGGACTGATCACACAAGGACAAATGGTAAAGGCTTTTAACAACTATATTTTCTTCGACGGAAAACAAGGTGAAAGAAAGATTATAAGAACAGAATTTGGTTATCACATTGTGGAGATTCTTGAGAGCAGGGAAGTAGAACCAGCTGTTCAGGTTGATTTTATAACCCGGCCCCTCGAAGCAAGTTCAGAGACCGACAAAATAATTTTTGAGCAAGCTACACAGTTCGCAAGTGCCAATCAAACCCAGGGAGGTCTTACAAAAGCTGCTGAAGAACAGCGACTGAATAAGCAGGTTGCTCCTTCTGTTCAGAAAAATGCTTTTCAATTACCGGGATTAAACGCTGCAAGGGATGTAGTAAAATGGGTTTACCAGGCTGAAGCAGGCCAGGTTTCACCGGTCTTTACACTCGACGACAACTATACTGTTGCGGTATTGACAGGAATTAAAAAGGAAGGAACCATGACGGTGGATGAAGCACGTCAACAATTGGAGATGGCAGTTCGCAAGGAGAAAAAGGCTGCTGAAATTATTACACGGCTTTCTGCTGCAAGTGCCCTGAATGCAACCATTGAATCTATTGCCGCAAAGGAAAACCAGGTTACCAAAAATTCAGGCAATGTGATGTTCTCAAATGCTTACGCTGAAAATCTGGGTTATGAACCACATGTTATCGGAACGATCTTCGCGCTTAAGGAAAACACCGTTTCCAAACCCATACAGGGAGAGCAGGGTGTATTTATGGTAAATGTTCAATCCTTAACAAAGCCTGCTCCTGTTGCCGATTACAATTCTTTTAAGCAACAATTGCTGAGTTCCATTCAGCCCCGTATTCAGTATGGTTTAACGGAGGCGCTTAAAAAGTCAATTAAGATTGAAGATGACCGGTACCTGTTTTTTTAACACTGGCGCACAAATGAATTGTAGCTGGGAAATGATTTGAAAAGTCAGTTCATAACTGTTACTTCGCACCTTCAGCTACACTCAGCACTCAGAAACGCTGAGCTGAACGGTAGTAAGCTATGGAGTGTCTCACTGATAAAAACAAATTATCATTTCCTGACAGTTTTTCAGCAGGCAGCGTTCAATACCTGAACCATCCTGCATGCCTTCGTTGTTACCCACTCTTAAATTAGATGCTATATGGAATCAACGGATAAACTCGTAAACAGGGTAAATGACAGCGGGTTAATTACTATTGACCTGGAGGAATTTTATCCTGCTGAACCCAAGATGCCCTTTGATCTGAAAGATTACCTGTTCATGGGGTTAATTTTAAAGGAAAAGGATTACCGTGAAGCACTGAAGCTAGTTGATTGGGAGGTTTTTCGCGGGAAAAACGTGGCCATTTTTTGTTCAGCCGATGCCATTGTTCCGGTATGGGCTTACATGCTGGCAGGGGTTTACCTGGAGCCTGTTGCTGACCGGATTTACTTCTGCAAAATGGAAGAATTGGATGATAGAATATTTGAAGAAACCATTGCCGCTTTAGACATACAACCATTTATTAATCAGCGAGTTATAATAAAAGGGTGCAGTGATAAACCGGTGCCTTCATCAGCCTATTTGGCAATTACCCGAAAACTCAGGCCTGTGGCAAGAAGTTTGATGTACGGCGAGGCATGTTCCAACGTTCCGCTTTACAAGCAAAAATCCGCTCCAACCCTCTCATAATGATGCTCGAACGTATATTAAAGAGGGTGGCCCAGGTACTTACTTTTATAACCATCGGGCTGGGTATTTTTTTTACGCTGGGATCTCAAAAAATTGAGAATGCACCAAATGCGATAAAATACCGCTACGATGAAGTAAAGTCCCCGTTTGACAATAAGATATATGCACTCAAAATACCGGATCAAATGGATTTCGCGGGTGAGCCGGTTCCTTTGACTGATGATGATATCCGTCAGCGTATTGATAAAGAATTACTGGTGAATATGTACTGGCATTCGCAAACCCTTTACATTATGAAGCAATTTAACCAGGTGATAAAAATTATTGAACCCATACTTGAGAAAAATGGGGTACCGCATGATTTTGTTTACCTGTGTGTGGCGGAAAGCGGTTTGCAATACAATGCCACTTCTCCCAGCGGAGCTGTTGGGCTATGGCAGTTTATGAAACCTACGGGTCAGAAATACAGGCTGCTGATTAATGGTGAAGTGGATGAAAGGATGAACTATGAAAAATCAACAGAGGCAGCCTGCAAGTATTTCCTTGAAGCAAAAGAAAAATTCGGGAGCTGGACCATGGCCGCTGCTTCTTTTAATATGGGTATTGATGGTCTTGCAAATACTTCCAGGGCTCAGGATTCCAATAACTATTACGACCTGTACCTGAATCGTGAAACAGGAAGGTACGTTTATCGCATTCTCGCATTGAAAGAGGTATTGAGTAATCCGAGAAAGTATGGATTCTTCCTGGAGTCTGATGATTTGTACGCGCCATATACCTACCGCACGATTGCAGTTGACAGTTCTATCAATAACCTTACTGCTTTTGCCAAAGAGCAGGGGACGAATTATAAAATGCTTCGCCTGATGAATCCCTGGATGATTGGGTATTCGCTCACCAATAAAGATGGGAAGCGGTACGATATCAAGATTCCCGAATCGGACTAATTAATTACTTTACGGTTAAAATCAACAACAGTGTTTATTTCCTGTTGAAAGTTTAATACGCTAAAGTTTCTGTTCTAGTCAGTCTTGTAATAATTTTCCGTCTCAGGAAATTATTCAAACTGCATGCTCCGGAGTTTTTGTTTTGAAAATGAAATTGAAGCTGGTTGCGATGAAGCAGGGCGCGGCTGTCTTGCAGGTCCTGTCTTTGCTGCAGCGGTGATCCTGCCGCGTGATTTCTTTCATCCACTCCTGAATGATTCAAAACAAATGAGTGAAGAGATGCGGTATGAACTGCGTCCTTTAATAGAGCAACATGCATTGGGATGGGCAGTAGGTCATGCATCACCCCGCATCATTGAGAAGATCAATATCCTGAAGGCTTCCATTCTGTCCATGCACAAAGCACTGGATCAACTGGCACATCGTCCGAGCATGATACTGGTAGATGGAAACCGTTTTAAAAAATACAAAAGCATTCCGCATCAGTGCATCGTGAAAGGTGATGGTATCTTTGCATCCATTGCCGCAGCATCAGTGCTTGCCAAAACCTACCGCGATGATTACATGCTGCAGCTTCACGAAAAATTTCCGGAGTACAACTGGAAACAAAACAAAGGATATCCCACCGTATTTCATCGCGAAGTGATCATGCGCTATGGCACTACGGTTCACCATCGAATGACTTTCAATATGCAGTTGCAGGATGAAGAGCAGGGAGCGTTGTTTGCTGCGAAGAGTGATTCTGTATCGGATTGCTAAATTGTTTACCGAAGAGGTTAATGACTTAAAATAGTTAATACGTCATAATATATAGTTCTTAATGTCCATCCCACAGATTCTGCCGTATCGCATACGCAACCAGGCCTGCTGTATTCTTTGAATTTGTCTTATGCACCAGCCGGTTGCGGTGACCTTCTACGGTACGGGAAGAGACAAAAAGCTGCTCTGCAATTTCCCGGTTGGAATATTCCTTGCAGACGAGCAGCAAGACCTGCTTTTCACGCTCGGTGAGCGGGTAAGTGCCGTCTTCATTTTTAGAGGCTTTACTTTTGGTGAGTAGCTGTTTAAACAGCGCTTCAGAAACATCACGTGAATAATATTGTTCTCCACTCATCACAGTTTCAATGGCTTCATTTATTTCATCCCGGTCGGTATTTTTGAGCAAGTAAGCGGAAGCACCATTGCCGAACATTTCACTTACAAATTCCTGATCGTCGAACATGGAAACCGCAATCACCTTCACATCAGGATGTTTTGCTTTTAATGCTTTTGTGGCATCAATGCCATCCATCACCGGCATTTTGATATCCATAAAAATAAGGTCGACAGGTTCCTTTTCGAGCAGCTCCAATACTTCCGCCCCGTTTTGTGCCTGGTGAATGGAATGCACTTTTTTAATGCTCTTCAGAGTGGCTACCATGCCTATCCTGAAAATCTTATGATCATCAGCTACAATAACATGGAGTGTATTAGACATAACTTGGTGGGTTTAGCGGCGAATTAGCTGATACATAACCTGCACGACAATTTCATTCAAAACGTCATACCTTCCCGGCTCAACCGGGACGGGTGACCCCCGAACATTAGAGAATATTTCTTTTCCTGTAAAGCCTTCATGCTAAATGTATCAAACAAGTTTTTTCTTTTCAAATGAAATAAGGTAGTGTGTTCCTTTTCCGGGCTCACTTTTTACCTGGTATTCTCCGTCGTTCAGCTTGATCCTCGTTTCAATATTTTTTAATCCTGAACCGGCTGAAATAAGGGAAGTGTCAAATCCTTTTCCAGCGTCAGCAACTTCAATTTTCAAACGATCTTCGTTCCCGTTCAGACTGATAGTGACTTCTTCTGACTGTGCATGCTTTGCTGCATTGTTTACAATTTCCTGAATGATGCGATAAATATTGATTTCCGATTGCAGTGAAAACCGCTGCTCCGGACTTTTAAACACCAGTTGCACCTTCACCGCTGCAAAGGTTTCAAAATGCACCTTCAGATCGTTCAGCACGCCGTGAAGGCCTTTCTGATCGATGTTACGCGGTACAAGGTCGCGGATAATCTGGCGGATCTCGCCGATGGCATCATCGAGGAGGTCTTCCGTTTCTATGAGTGTTGAATTCATTTCAACGGGTACTGTGCTTTTGAGCGAACCTACCTGCAGTTTTACTGCGGAGAGCAGCGGTCCCAGCTCATCGTGCATATCCATGGCGATACGGTCGCGTTCATTCTCCTGTGTTTCTACGATGGCCCTCAACAGCTCTTTCTGGCGTCTTGCATTGGTGCGGTAATAAGTGATGATGATGATGAAAAAAAAAGTGATGAGCAGGGCGAGGAAAACGACGGTGGTAGTGAAGATAAATACTAATTCCTGCTGAGAAATCTGAAGGTCCTGCCCGGGCACAAAAAAGCGGTTGAATACAGCAAGTTAGAAATAAAATTAAT
>JBDSEW010000176.1:0-13573 GCA_039919825.1 Chitinophagales bacterium
AAATTCCGCATCTCCATCCAGGTGAAGGTCGAGCCGAGTGCCAGACAAATTGGAAGCAGGGTTTGAAAAAGCAGCACTACTGGCATCGAATACAGTAGTAGCACCGCCGGCATAATATTCATCCTCATTAAAAAAAGGATCTTCCGGTGCAGGATCTTTTTTGCAGGCAGAAAAAACAAAACTTGTAATGAGCACCAGGAGAATTCCTTTTGCGAAAATGCAGATCTGTTTCAAAACACAGTTAGTTTGCCAAGTTATTGCAATTCATCTATCAGCGGCTTTACTTCGCTTTCCAATGTTTGCTGAAGCAATCTTACAGCATCCTGGGCTGACTGAACAGCAGCTTTATTGTTAAACACTGCTTCTCCAAACGTTCCGGGAATGGCTTCAATTTTATCGATGGCTGATTGAACCTCTTGTTTAACTTTTACATCCAGGTCATTGTTTTGTGAAACCACAAAATCCGATAATCCGATACCGTTGGGTGTAGTAATGGTGCCAAGGTAAATATTTTGAATACTCCGGATATTGTCGGCAAAGTCTGCTTTTGAATTATTGCTGAACCTGCTTTCTTCATACAATAGATCTTCTTGAGAAAATGGATCATTGATCTTGCCATTACCCACTTCATCAGCAATTCCAATTAAACCATTTATTAATTCCTGCAAAGCAGATTTCTGGCTCGGATAGATACTTCCTGATTTACCTGCATTCACCAGGTTTATCTGAAAGTTTTCCCCTGATGCACTCCATGCATTTTTCAGTTGATCTGTTGCACCATGTAAACTTTGTGCTACGGCAACAAGGTATTCAAATTCGCGACTATTGAATGCGGAAGGTTCTTTATTTCCATCCGTTCCAAAAAGTAAATATTCAGTAGTATGAAATCCTTTTAGCGTTCCATCGAGTCCGTCAATATAGTCTTTGGTTAAAACTGCGCTGCTTGCGAGCACGGCATCAAGATCCACGGTATTCACTGGCCAGCTGTCGATAGATGGATCAATACCTTGAGTGGCTACAGGTCCAAACAGAAATCCTTCCGATTGTTCCCACGGAGTACGTGCGAGGCGCCACGCTGCACGGGCATCTTCAAGATTTGATTCGGATGGATTTGACTGGAGGTTTTCAACGGCATCAATCAAAGCATTTGCCTGTTGCTCAAGATTTACATAGGTTGCAGTGATAACTTCTTCAGGCACATTTTTTAATAGTTCTGTGGCATCATACGTTACAGACGGATCATTGGGATCATCTTTTGTGCAGGACGTGATTGAAAATATCAATAAAAGAAAAATAACCTGGTGAGGGATCTTCCATGAAGAACTGAGTGAGGTCATTGTTTAGGAGTTTTTATAGTTGTTATTAAAATTGAAATCCAAATCCAACGGTGTAAGTATCTTCTACATTATCATCCGGAATACCGAGCGTTCGGTGTGAGTAATCAGCTTTTGCACTTATCTGGTCATTAAAAATATACTGGAATCCGCCGCGCAGCTCATTTCTTTTCCAGCGAACATTATCAAATACATCACCGGTTACCTCGGCCATAGTATCATAATAATAGTAACCTCCGAAAATATTAAGTGCAGATTTTTTGACTGCAAAGAATGAAAGCACATCGTAACCTGCTTCCAGATAATATCCAAGGTATGCACTGCCTACTGGTGTTCTCTTTACGTTTAAATTGTTTGACAGATTGCGATTGGCATCTGAAACCTTATCTGCATTTGAAAGCGTACCATATAAAAACAATGTACGAAAAGTCAACGCCTTCCACTCAATCTCTGCATGAGCATCATAAATTCCTACAAAAGCATTGACATTCAAATCAGGTTTGGGCCGGTTTCCGGCACTGTTGCCATAATAGCCACTCAACCCAATCTTACTCGATGAGTTAGGCAACTGGTAATCAAACCGTCCAGCGAAAGCAAAGTTATCTGCACTTACTGTTTCAAATTTCAACTGATAACCGTTCAATATCCAATTGGCAGAACTAAAACCGGAAGCATCGAGTCCGTTTACTATTAAAGCATCTGCATGAAACTGATTGTTATTTCCAAAGATTGCTTCAATTCCGAAACCATTCTCATACCACTTGGTTGGCAGTACTACGGCTTCAACACTGTTGTATGTGGTGGAAAAATAATCTGAGGGTTTAAAGTTTGCAGTAACCAGGCCAATCGGCACAGGTATTCTTCCGGCCTTAACAAACAGGTGCGAATTCACCTGGTAAGAGAGTAGCATTTCTTCCAGTTTCACTTCTCCCCCCTTCTCCACCTCTATTTCAAACTCCCCAAATTCTTCTTCATTGTCAAATTCCATAGTTACGCCAGTGCCACCATGTTCAAATTCAATTTCTAATTCAAGGGATAATTTTTCAGTAAAAGCATATTCCGGTTCAATCACAAGCCGCTCGTTGTCTATTGAATTATTCTTTTCCGGAAAAGTCTGCCATTGAAAATTCTGGTACACCATTGTACCATACGAAGTTAGAGAGAGCTTGCTGAGTGAAAAAAGTTTTGAAGTATCCGGATGTACCTGTTGCGCGTTGAGGTTATCTATCGCAATTGATATCAACATCATAAGAAGGTTCGTCTTCAGGGCTATCAGTTTAGAACTAATCTAAAGAAGCAAAGAAAATCAATTTATTTAGAACTGTTCTAAACAAGGAAAAATATTTTCTCACACTAAAACGGCTCCATAAGGATTAAGGAGGGCAAAAAAAAGGTCCCGGCTTAGCCAGGACCTTTTTACTTATCAAGCCTTTAAAAACTTATTCGTCTGAAGGCTTTTCTTCCGCTTCCATATTTTCAGTCGGTTCTGCATCAGGAGATTTAACAGTTGTATCTTCCGGAGTTTCCAGTTCAGCATCCGCCTCTATTTTAGCTTCGGCGTTGCCCTTTTCAATTTTAGATTTCAGCTCTGAAAGCACACCAAGGTCACCAAGTGTAGATTTTTCAACCTTGCGGTTGATGTTCTTTAATTCGGTCCGCTGGTCTTTGCGTTCAACCACTTTCTTTTCACGCACCTCTTCTTTGTCTTTTTCCACCTTCTCTTCCCAAACCCTTGCATGTGAAACAATGATCTTCTTATTACCGCGATCGAATTCGAGCACCTTTACAAGCAGTGTTTCGTCTACTTCCACCAGCTTGCCATTTTCCTTTTTCAGGTGTTTGGCAGGTGCAAATGCTTCCAACCCATAAGGCAACAATACAATGGCTCCTTTATCATCTTTCTTGATAACCGTTGCCTGATGTTCTGATCCCATTGGGAAAACACTTTCAAAAGTGTCCCATGGATCTTCTTCCACCTGCTTGTGGCCCAGGGAAAGTTTGCGTTCGTCTTTATTAATATCGAGCACTACTACTTCCAAATCATTACCCACACGGGTAACATCGTTGGGATGGTGAATACGTTTTACCCATGAGAGGTCAGAGATGTGCACGAAGCCGGTAATACCATCTTCCAATTCTACAAATACACCGTAGCCACTCACATTCTTAACGAGGCCTTTAGTACGTGTTCCAACAGGGTATTTCTGTTCAATATCACTCCATGGATCTTTGGTAAGTTGTTTGAGACTGAGGGACATTTTACGTTCAGCACGATCCATAGTTACCACCATTGATTCATACTCATCTCCTACTTTAAAGTATTCTTTGGAGTTTATAGGTGTATTGCTCCATGAAATTTCGGAAACGTGGATCAATCCTTCTACACCCGGCTGAATTTCCAGGAAAGCTCCGTAGTCTTCAATATTTACAATCCGTCCTTTAACTTTTGATCCACCTACAATCGCGGGATCAAGAATATCCCAGGGTTGTGGTGTCAATTGCTTCAGACCAAGCGAAATACGTTTTTTCTCTTCATCATAATCGAGCACTACTACCTGCAACTTCTGGTTCAGTTTCAGAACCTCCGTTGGATGGCTGATACGGCCCCATGAAATGTCAGTAATGTATAGCAAGCCATCCAGGCCACCGAGATCAATAAATGCACCGAAGTCGGTTATGTTCTTGATGGTTCCTTCCAGGATCTGGCCCTTTTCGAGCTTGGAAATAATCTCCTGGCGTTGATTTTCAAGATCACCCTCAATGAGCGCTTTATGTGATACAACGGCGTTCTTAATGGTTTCATTGATCTTAACCACCTTGAATTCCATCATTTTTCCAACATAGGAATCGTAATCGGTAATAGGTTTCACATCAATCTGTGAACCGGGAAGGAATGTTTCCAATCCAAACAGATCGACAATAAGACCGCCTTTTGTTTTGCTGGTGATGGTACCAGTAACAATTTCACCTGTTTTATAGCCATTAACAATACGTTCCCACGCACGCTCCATTTTAGCGCTCTTGCGAGAAAGTGAAAGCTGACCTTTCACATTTTCCTTTTCAACTACTAACACTTCCACTTCATCACCCACTTTTAGTTCGGGCATGTCGCGGAATTCTGAGAGCGGCACCAATCCATCGGATTTGAAGCCAATGTTCAGGACCACATCAGTGGGCGTTAATGACACTACGGTACCTTTCAGGATTTCATTGTCCGTGATGGTAACAAAGGTGCTGCTGTAAATTTCTTCTAATTTTTCGCGCTCGTCCTGTGTATAGGTTTTAACGTTGCGTTTGGATACATTCCAATCAAAATCATCGTGTGATGTTTCAATTTTTGCTGGTACTTCTTGTACTTCAATTTGCGGAGTTGTTGCTCCATTCAGGTTTTCGTTGGTAGTTTCTGCTTGTGGAATTTCAGTTTTGTTTTCTTCCAATTTTTGGGTCCTCCTTTTGTTGTGAGATTTCCCGTGTTTTTTAAACGGGATGGCAAAGGTAAGGGAATTACGGAAAAAGGCAAACTATCGTACAATTTAAAAGCCTGATAATCTTTAGGAATAGCCCTGCCAGCTAGGTTCTATAGCATCAGTGAGAAAGTAGTGAAGGGCGATCGCTAATCCCGAGCTTGCTAAACCGATAAATTCCCTGAAAATTGGTTTTTTAGAATATTGGCGACTTTTTCCATTTGCCATAAGGGAGTGGAGGTTGCTCCGCAAATTCCAACAGAAGACACCTTTTCAAACCACTCCGCCTCCAATTCATTTTCATCTGAAATAAAGTAGGAATTTGGATTTACAGCTTTACACACATTGTAGAGAACTTTTGCATTGGAACTTTTTTTTCCGCCTACAAAAACAATTACATCATGTGAGGCGGCGAACTTTTGCAATTGTGGTTCCCGGTTAGAAACCTGGCGGCAAATGGTATCATTTGCCTTTACATCGTCAGTTCCGGCGGCAGCAGAACGTTGTTCAATCAGGTTCTTGAAGTAATAAAATTTATCTGTGCTTTTGGTAGTCTGTGAAAAGAAGACAATCGGGCGTTTATAATCTAATTTATCGAGATCTTCTTCTGTTGTCACAATTATTCCCTGCTGATTGGTTTGTCCCATCAGTCCATTTACTTCTGCATGTCCCCGAATGCCATAAATGACGAGTTGTGCATTTTTATCCAGCAGTTTATCGTAAGAAAGTTTAACCCTGTTCTGTAATTTCAAAACTACGGGGCAAGAAGCGTCCAGCAATTCAATGTTGTTCTCCATTGCTGTGATATAGGTTTGCGGTGGTTCACCATGCGCACGGATAAGTACCTTACAGTTATGCAGTGCCCGGAGATCTTCGTGATTGATGATTTTCAATCCTTTTGCAGTGAGTCGTTTTACTTCCACATCATTGTGAACAATGTCGCCAAGGCAATACAACTGGTTGCCCTCATCAAGTTCATCTTCTGCCATTTGAATGGCATAGACCACTCCAAAACAAAATCCGCTGTTGTGATCTATAGTTACAGTCATCGTGCAAAAGTACGTCGCTGATTTTTCATTTGCCTCCTGCAATTTTTTTCTGAGCAAGTGCTAACACCTGTTCAAATTGCTCTTTCTCCGAAATCAAAGTATTGTCGAGCACTATAGCGCCATCTGCTTTTTTAAGTGGGGCTGTTACGCGAGTGCTGTCCAGCAAATCACGGCCGGAAACGTTTTTTGAAATTTGAGATTCTGTCACTTCCATTCCCTTGTTCTTCATTTCCCGGTACCTGCGTTCGCTTCTTATTTTTTCATCGGCTGTCATGTAGATTTTTAATTCCGCTTCGGGAAAAACAACCGTGCCAATGTCACGTCCATCCATAACAATGCCTTTATGGGTTCCATAAGCCCTGAGTTTTTCCACAATAAATTTCCGTACTTCAGGTATAGTGCTTACCGCGCTTACTAAATTTGAGATATTGATGCCCCGAATTTCTGATTCCACATTTCTTCCGTTCAGGAAAATATGGGATACATTCTGATCAATGTCGTGCTCAAATACAAATTCGATGTGTCCGAGTGCGTCAAGTATTTCCGTTTGATTGTTCAGATCGATGCCATGTTCATTAAAATAAACTGTAGTAGCCCGATAGAAAGCACCGGAGTCGATGTATCCATAATTCAGCGCCACAGCCAATAGTTTAGCGAGTGTACTCTTTCCGCTGGATGAAGGCCCATCAATGGCTATGATTATCGATTGCACGGGGCAAAATAAGCAGAAAGATGGCAGAACAAAGAATTACACCGATGAAAGCAGGAACACGCTGGTTTCAATTGATAAGCGCTGCAATCTGAAGAGAAAGGTGCAATAAAAACAGGAAGAATATAACAGGGTTTGGGCCTGAAAATATTACATTCTCTTCCCAAATAACTCATCGAGATTCACCCCAAGACTGAGGTGATTGACACCACCGGCAACATTATAGATTGACCTGCCATAACCGATGTTGAAGCGGTTGATGCGAATTCCTGCACCAAAGCTAAAACCAGAAAGCCCTTTCCGAAGCTCAACGGCTAACTCCTGCCGGCGCTGATGATTATAGGCAAAACTGATTCGAAGATTTTTACCAATATTGATCTCTGTTCCAATGATGGTGTGAAGGAACAGTTTATCGGCGAAATAATTTTTTTCCTTGGTTTGCTGTGAAGAATCTATAAGAATAGTGGTTTGTTCGTTTTCATTTGGATCATCGTACCTGATATCCCAACGGTATAAATCATGTAAAACAAGAGAAAAAAGAAACGGAGTATGTGATAACCGTTTTGAAATACCTGCCTGGATATCAAAGGGCAATGGTTCTTTATTGGAACCTGTATAGGTTTGAAATTGAGTGCCGACATTCTTAAACAATACAGTGGCCGTAAGTCCTTTTGCAGAGTCGTGATAAGCACCCGCCAATGTCAGTGCCGCACCATTTGAATGGTACGATTCAAACTGAGAGCTGATAAAAGTGATATTGGCACCGTACGAAAAGCGATTTAAATATTCACGGCCTGCACCAATGGTAAAAGCATATTCAGCCCCATCAAATTCACCGGTAATATTTCCAATTTCATCGGTTCCTGTAAAGGTGCCATAATCAGCGTATTGAATACCCGCATTGAAAGTAGTCTTTAGCTTATCAAAAGTATGCACATATCCCGCGTAACCCCTGGTGATATCAGCAATGTAATCCATGTAATTCAGCGAAAGCCTGTTATTCATGGAAGCATTAAGCAAGGAAGGATTCTGATACCCCAAAGATGGGTCTTCATCATAAACAGAAATAAAGTTGCCTCCCATTGCTGTTATCCGTGCTGAGGGAGGTTCATTCATAAAAAGGAAAACACTGGAACCTCCGGTTTGTGCCAGGGATCCTGATAGCATGAACAGCAAACCAAACAATACCAGCAGTGGAGATGTAATATATCTTTTCAAGTTCAGGTACTTTTGGTGATTGGTTTATTTCAAGACTTACATGGCAGCAAAGACTTCTTGCCTAACGGATTCCAGTCATCAATATTTTGAATCCGCCAAAAATATACTTTTGCAAAGGATCGCCCAAAATGAATTATGAAGAAACCATAGCTTTCTTGTACTCGCAGTTACCGATGTATTCGCGTATTGGGAAAGCGGCGTACAAGAGTGATCTGACCAATACCATTAAACTATGTGAACTTCTTCACCATCCTGAACACTCGTTTAAAAGCATCCACATAGCTGGAACGAACGGCAAGGGTTCTGTCAGTCACATGCTGGCGGCAATCCTTCAGCAGAACGGTTATAAAACAGGTTTATACACGTCGCCACACCTTAAGGATTTCCGGGAACGCATCAGGATCAATGGAGAAATGATTACTCATAATGCTGTGATTGATTTTGTAAATAACCACAAGGAAGCAGTAACCGGAATCGGATGTTCTTTCTTTGAATGGACCGTTGGATTGGCTTTTGATTATTTCAGGCGGGAGAAAGTTGACATTGCAGTTATTGAAACCGGGCTTGGAGGAAGGCTCGATTCTACGAATGTAATCACTCCCCTGCTCTCTATAATTACCAATGTGAGTTATGATCATACTGACTTACTGGGTGAAACACTCCAAAAAATCGCATTTGAAAAAGCGGGAATCATTAAACAATCTGTTCCTGTGGTGATTGGTGAAAGGTTGCCTGAAACAGATAGTATCTTCATAGAAATGGCATCTTTCATGAATGCCAATTTAAGTTTTGCAGGAGATCACTGGGAAGTGAAAGATTCAACCTATCAATCGAAATTATTATCACTCCTGATTGAAAACAAGCTTGCAGAAAAGTGGCAGGTGAATTTGGATCTGGCCGGTGAATACCAGGAGAAAAACATACTTACCGTTCTTGAAGCAATACAAGTTTTAAGGAGACAAGGATTTATTCTGAAAAAGGAAAATTGCATTGCTGCCTTACATGCTGTAAAACTTCTTACCGGGTTACAAGGGCGATGGGAAATTTTATCGGATGATCCAATAATCATTGCCGATGTTGCGCACAACGAAGCAGGGATAAAACATTCAATCAATCAGCTAAATCATATTTCATATGCAAAGCTGCACATCGTACTGGGATTTGTCCAGGAAAAAGACCTTCAAAAAATCCTTCAGCTTTTTCCTAACAATGCAACCTACTATTTCTGTTGCCCTGATATACCGAGGGGATTAGATGTTCAACTATTACACGAACGAGCAATTGAACTCGGGCTGAATGGATCAGTGTATTCATCTGTAACAAAAGCCTTAGAAGCCGCTAAAATGAATGCTTTCGATGAAGACCTTATTTACGTGGGTGGAAGCACGTTTGTAGTAGCTGAAGTGGTTTAGCCTTTTATGAATCATCAACCAGGTACAGAGAAAATGGTAAAAAGGCAAGGTTCTGCGTTTCTTTCTTCCACATTTTAATAGCTTTAAACTGAATCCTGCAAATTACATTACATTGAAGCAACTAATTCTTGTATTGGCCTGTTATAAGTTATCTTTCACAAAAAATCAATAAACCCAATCGGGAAATTTTATGGAAAATGTTTCATTTACTTCCACTATTGATGCGATTCTGAATCAGCTGGAACTGCAAACACGTTTATTCCGCAATTCAGTGGATGGGATCTCTGATCATGATGCACTTCGGCAAATGAATACAAACACCAATCATGTGGCCTGGTTAACCGGTCATATTGTTTCAAGCCGTTATTTTTTAGCAAGTGCGTTAGGCTTGCATGTACATGAACCCTTTCCTGAATTATTCGCAGAGCGAAAAGGACTCCAGGTTGAGGCTGAATATCCGTCTCAGCATGAACTCACAAAAGATTGGGAACCCATTTCTGATTTGCTGCTAAGTAAGTTAAAGACTTTAACGGCTGATGAGCTGAATGAAAAAATTGCCTTTGTTGTACCCACTGGTAACACGATGGAAGCACTGATTGCATTCATTTCACACCATGAGGCTTATACTATCGGGCAAATCGGATTGTACCGTCGTTATTTTGGATACCCTGGAATGAAGTATTCTTAGTCACAGGTAGCAGCGTTCATTTCTGAACCAAGAATTCCTGCACAATACAATTACTGACACGCGTGATGATATACCTCGCTATCATATCAGGTCGTGCATCCTTAACAGAATATATCTGAATTCTTCACCCCGAATTATTTTAATCATTACACTTTTAGCTTTGGGATCGCTTAGCAGGCGATCAATATGTCCCAGTTCCATATTTTTTACGGGTAAAAAATTTATTTCTACCAGCTCATCATCGGGCTGTATACCGGCCTCCGCTGCAGGAGAATTTGGTTTTACCTGGAAAACTATAAACCTATTATAATCATCACCGCCGCCTACTACTTCAAGACCTACGCGGTCATATTCAAAAGGATCTTTGAACCGCGCATTCGGTTTAAGGTATAACTTCAGGTTTCCATAGTCCAGAATAACAGAAAATCTTTTCAATAGAAAATTGCCTATACTACCATGACGTTTCCCTGATTCTGCTTTGCTCTCCCAATTATCATAGTCAGGAAATGAGGTAACCACTTGTTGAAAAGAGTAGTTACCAATCTTTAATTCATGGGTTCGCGCAAGGCTTCCATGAATAATTCCGTTCAACCCAAGTCCGAGTTGAGTATCAAGATGCCTTTCAGGAATTGCAAGCCTGCTGTCGGAATAACTCTGGAGTGACAGTGGAAAACCGGCACCAGTGTCCAGCAATAAATCGATTGGAATATCTGAATGGTTAACAAGAGAGCAAGTGGCCTTAACAAATGGTTTATTCGATCGTATCTCTATCGGAAGTGATTCATATTGTCTCCGGGGTTTGAAGTGGTTGAAATCGTACATGGTCAATACCTTTTCACCATAATTTATTTTCACTACAAAGCTGCTGAAGAATTCATAACCAATAATGCCTGTTATTTTAACGCCCAGGTACGTTGACAGGAAAAAAGGGTCTTCTTCAAATATGACACCCGTCATAGGAAGACTTTCTATTCCCGGCATTGAAACTGAAATTCCGCTTGCCATATGTGCATTTACTCCCTCCTTTTCACCCAGTCCCCGGATGATAATCTTCCTTCCGGGTTGCAATTTCAAAACATCCTTCATCGCAGGATCAGTAATGGTAAACACTCCAACACCGGTATCAAGTACAAAATTAAAAGGGCCTTTGCCATTAAGCATCACCGGAACTACAATAAGGTTACGATAAAATTTATACGCTATTGAAACCCGTTTTTGATTCCTTGAGAAATGGAAGTACGGTTCTGCAAAACCGTTTATGCCCAACATAATCAATAGCAAGCAACATGGCAGTCCGTTCCGAAATTTTCGGGAAACGTAATACAATGGAGCAATATATAGCGGGGTTATTTGCTTCATGATTTCCATGTAGACGCAAACATACGGCCTACAGTTGGATGCATGCCAAGTTATAACGAATCGGGAAAGAAGCGAAATAGACGTGCAGGATTATGCAAGGAATGTTTCATCTGTTGTTCGTCGAGCAACAGAATACAAAAGATTATTAAAGGAGTTACTTCTTTTTTCTCACCAGCTTCTCAAATACCTCTACGTACTGATCAGTAATGTGCTCCCATGTATATCTTTCAGTAATCCTATTGCGGGATTTATCACGATAGGATTGCGCAAGGCTTTCATCCCCATCAATTTTATTGATCTTTTCAGCCAGATCGTTTACGTCCTTCTTATAAAGGATACCGTATTCTCCATCTTTCAGTACTTCGCGATTGAAGACTGTGTCAAGTGCAATCACGCAATTGCCATAAGCAAGACCTTTCAGCAAAGCAGGATTGGTGCCACCAAATTCGTGGCCGTGTGTATATGCATATGCATTAGCGTGTAGTTCTTTAATCAATGTACTGTCGTTTATATGGCCCAGGAACTTTATGCGATTGGGATCGGCAATGGCCCGCAATTCTTCCTCAAAAGGATTTTTATAGACGGTACCTCCTGCGATAGCCAGCACCCTTTTTGAATTCGACTGCAGGAAGGCCTTTACGATGATATCAGCATTGTTATCGGGCACAAGGCGGGACGCAATCAGGTAATACTGATACGGATCGAGACCCAGTTTTCGAATAGAATCAGGATTTTCAGCATACTTAAGATCGGCACCATAGGCGATATCTGTAGAGTCACAATTGAATTCCTTCTTGTAATAATCCTGCATGCCTTTGGCATCAGTGATCACTACATTAAAAAATTTGGTAGCGCACCATGCTCCGAAATAAAAGTATTTCTTGCCGGCATTGCTCCATTTCGGACGCATCCATTCAAGGCCATCTACGTTGATGCAATTGCGTTTCCCAAACATGCTTAACAATAATCCCCAAGGGCCATTTGCTGCATTGCAAAACAGCACAACGTCCGTATTGGAGAAGATCACGCGCCAGGTAGAGAGAAAGGAATGTGAGAACTGCGAAGTATTCTTTCCTTTCATGGAAGGAATATATTTCAGCTTAATTCCACGGTATTCAGGAATATAATCTGTGAACATATTTTTGTGTGCATACACGGTAACCTGGTGACCGCGATTTACCAATCGCACACCCAGCTCTTCGGCAAATGCTTCGTATCCGCTATAACCTGAGGGTATTCCCCGTGAGCCGAGAATTGCGATGCGCATAATATTTATTTCGGATTTTTAATTGTCAAATTCGGATTTAAGACCGCCGGTTAAACCGCAGCTCCATAATTTTCTTTCAGGAAATTAATAAGTGCGTCCTTCCAATGAGGCATTTGATTGAGGCTGATCTTTTTCAGGTTTTGATTTTCCAGAACAGAATAAAAAGGACGCTTTACCACCAGTGGAAAATCTTGAACACTGGCTTCATACAAAGGTGTTTTTAATTGAAGGGTATCGAAAATGGTGCGCGCAAATTCATACCAGGAAACTTCCCCTTCACAGGTCATGTGGTAGAGATCATACGCCTCTGATTCAATAAGAGTCAATGTATTTTTTGCAATTTCTCTTGTAGGTGTTGGCGTAAGTATTTCATCCTTTACAACCCGTACTTCAGGTTTCTCTTTCGACAATTTTACCATGGTAGAAATAAAATTTCCTCCTTTGGCACGGCAGGGAATCTTGCCGTAAATACCCGAAACGCGAATCACAAAATGTTTGGCAGAATAATTTAAAATGAATTGCTCTCCTGCATATTTTGTAATTGCATAAACACTTTGAGGAAATACTGCGTCCGTTTCAACATAGGGTTTCATCTTTCTTCCATCAAACACATAGTCAGTTGAATACTGAACGAGTTTGAATCCAAGGTCATTGGAAACTTTTGCAAGGTTTAGAGAACCTATGCCATTAATTTTAAAAGCTGTATCCGGCTCCTGCTCACATTTGGGAACGTTGTGGGCGGCGGCAGTACAGATCACTGCATCCGCTTTTATTTCGCTCAGCACTTTCTTCACATTGTCAATGTCGCCAATTTCAATCTCCTGGTGCGTTAAAGGAATAATCTCATGCTTTGATGCAAATACTTCGCACACATCTGTTCCGAGTTGTCCATTTGCACCTATTACTGCAACTTTCATTTGAAGTTTATTTTATTGTCATCCTGCGTGTAGTGAAGAACCTGTGATACCAGGTTCTTCACGCTACTCGGAATGAAAAGGGAGAAGTTAGATTTTCTTGAATATTTGAATATTGTAGTAGTTCGGATTATCAAAATCCTTGAACTTGTCGTAGTT
>JBDSEW010000235.1:0-5502 GCA_039919825.1 Chitinophagales bacterium
AATGGAAAAGAGGGCCTGGGTTCTTCAATAAAATGCGCCATCACATGGGCCTGCATGTGATGCACACCAATCAGTGGCACCTGCAGCGCCAGCGCCAGCGACTTTGCAAATGAGCTTCCTACGAGGAGTGATCCGATCAATCCCGGACCCTCAGTAAAAGCAATGGCCGAAAGCTCTTCCTTTTGAATCCCTCCTTTTCGCAATGCCTCATCCACCACCGGAACGATATTCGCCAAATGCGCCCGGCTGGCCAGTTCCGGAACAACTCCTCCATATTGCTCATGTACTTGCTGAGAAGCAATTACGTTCGACAGGATACGGCCATCGCACAATACAGCGGCGGCAGTTTCATCGCAGGAAGATTCTATGGCAAGCAGGTTTACAGACATGGACTCCGGCAGGAAGTTTGCTAAAATAAGCCGTAATTTTGTTTATCACTGAAACACTTATCCCACGCAGGTTTGAGCACTTTCCAGAAAATTGGAAATATATTTTTGATCCTATTGGGCATCTTCCTCGTGCTCACAGGTGTGTTGTCTGCCAAAATTGATAATCCGAAATTTCAGAGTTATATCGGCGACAAAGTGGTCGATTATCTTTCTAAAAAACTGCATACTGAAATCAAAATAGGCAACGTCAACTTCCAGCTATTTCATCATTTGGTTTTGCATGATGTGCTAATCAAAGATTTAAACAAAGACACCCTTCTTTCCGCCAAAACTATTGATGTGACGCTGGGCCTGATTGACCTTCTGCAAAATAAATATGTAATCAAAAAAGTGGTTTTAGAACAGTCGGATATATACCTGCACAAACCGAAAGACAGTGAAGATTTCAATTTTCAGTTTATTGCTGATGCTTTCAGTGGAAATGATACGGCTACCGCTACCATTCCATCTTCCCCCACTTCAGGTCCACAGTTAGATCTTGGGGATGTTGTATTTCGCCAGGTACACTTTGTATTGCTTGACGAACGGAATGATACCCGTCTTGATTTTCGTATTCCCCAAACAACTGTAGCTGTAGAACAATTTGACCTGGCAAATTCAATTATAACTCTCAAAGACATAACATTCGATCAGGCGGATTTAAGAATTGCTAAACTGGCAAGATACATTGACCCAAATGACACTCTTGCTTTTGCTGATACTGCTGTTGTTCACATAAATACCAAGCCACTAAAGTTATTTGTATCGAGGTTCCGGTTTGTGAATTCGCAATTTCAGTTTGATGATTTAAATGAACCATCTGTAGTAGGACAGTTCGACGGTTTTCACCAGTTGTATAAAAACCTGGATGTCGAATTTAATGAGGGATCGATGGTGATGGATACTATAAAAGCAAGAATTAACAACATCAGCTTCACTGAAAAATCAGGTTTTATAGTGACCCACCTTGAAGCAGATGCCACTGTGACCCCATCAAGGGCTACAGCCGCACAACTTAAAATTGAAACACCTTACAGCTCAGTGACTAATTTCTATTCGATGAGTTACTTAAACTTTCATTCATTCTTCGACTACAACACTTCTGTATCAATGAAAGCGGACCTTGATAAATCGATGGTATCCACCAGGGATATTGAATTCTTTATGCCGCAGGTTAATGCGCTATCAGGAACCGTGCTAACTACTGGTAACTTCTACGGAACACTCGATAACCTGAAAGGTAAAAAAGTACAGCTCCAAACTGCATCACTTACACGGTTTAACGGGAGCATTGACATCAAAGGATTACCAGAAACTGATGCAACGTATGTGGACCTGAAAATAGACCAGTTGGTTACCAATGCAGTAGATGCACATACTTTTATTCACGGACTTAATTTACCAAAAGAGTTCGGCACGCTCGGCACAGTTGATTTCAGAGGTTCATTTACCGGTTTCTTCAACGATTTTGTTGCCTATGGAGTAATGAATTCCCGAATCGGCCAGGTCAGTTCTGATATAAATATGAAGTTTAATGAAAACTACTCCAATGCATCCTACTCCGGAAACCTGGCGATGAAGCAATTTAATGCCGGAGCCTATAGCGGCGTGGACAGTTTATTGGGTACCATCAGCTTTGATACAAAAATTGAAGGGACCGGTTTGGTAGTGGAGAACCTTGATGCGAAAATGAATGGTGAAGTACAGCAGTTGCAATTCAACGGTTACAACTATCAACACCTGATGGTCGATGGAACCTTCACCAAAAAATTGTTTACAGGAAAAGTAAAGATGAACGATGAGAACCTTGATCTGGATTTCACAGGTCTGGTAGATCTCAACCAGGAAATGCCTGTTTATAATTTTCACGCAGCCATCAACAATGCCCGGCTTAACAAGCTACAGTTTACAGACAGCCTTTATGTACTTTCCTCGGAGCTCGACATGAACATGAAAGGTGATAACATCGACAACTTCATTGGCTCTGCAATTGCAATCAACACTACTTTTTCAAAATCGGATCAATCGCTTTTACTTGATACTGTCTTACTGAACATCCACGAAACAGAAGGTGTCAAACATTTTGTTCTTGCATCAGGCCCGGGCAAGGCCACCTTTGATGGAAATTTTGCACTTACCAAACTGCCTAACTCGTTTTTATCCGTACTGGACCATTACTTTCCATCATTGCCTGTTCAGCGAGAAACACTTCCGGTAATTCAGGATTTTGATTTTAACATTGCCCTTCAGGATGTTTCCGCTGTTCTTAGATTTTTCTTTCCCAGCTGGCATGGCTTAAGTGAAAGTGTCATACATGGCCATTTCAATTCGCAGAATAACACTATTGCCTTTGCCGGAACGATTCCTTCATTAAGATATAAGAACCTGTTTGTGGATACACTGGCGGTAAATGCCAGTACTGTCCTTCAACAATTTCACTTCAGTGTAATTTCAAGTGACCTGCACGTTGGAGATTCGATTTCAATACTTCATCCGTCTTTTATGGCGGAGATCTCCGGTGACTCTGCGAATCTTCATTTGTCAGGATCCAATCTCCGGCAAAATACCTTCATGAACCTGCATGCACTTCTTACCGGTGATACGGCAGGACTGGTGATGAAAGTGCTGCCATCCGATTTTGTGCTGAACGATAAGCGATGGGCTGTTTCACCGGATAATTTTCTCACCTATTCAGATGAAAGATTGCGGTTCAATAATTTTATGCTTAGTCACGACAACGAGTCGCTCAGTATTTCGAATGTAAACCTGAGGCCCCGTGCCACTAATCTTCATTTTGATTTCAACAAATTACCAATAGCTGATTTGTATCATTTTGTAAAAACACCCCAATTTGATATTAGCGGAAATCTTTCCGGCAGCGTGGAGCTACTGAATGTTTTTCATTCTCCCAGGTTGCAGGCCAATACGCTGCTCGATAGTATTATAGTGAATGGAAGAAATATTTCCCGCGCAGCAATCAACATGAGCTATGTTCCCGAAAACGACCAGGTAACCACTCAACTATTGATTACAGATGAAGTGTACGATGTACGCGCTGAAGGATCTTATTTCCCGAGAAAGGTAGCTGATAAGTTCAATTTTAACTTAGACATCCGGAAGTTTGACCTTAGTTTTTTTGAAACACTGCTGCCCGGATTTTTTTCCAATACAGCCGGATCCACAGAAGGAATATTGCACATTTCAGGAACACCGGAAGCGCCCTTGCTTACCGGCAATCTTGATATTCCCTATTTAACACTAAAAGTTAACTACCTCCAGACAACCTATAAAATCTATAACCAAACCATCACTTTTAATCCGAATAATATCGACATAGGCAAAATGAGACTGGTGGATGCCAATGAAGATATGGCCAATGCACAAGGTCAGATACTTCACGATCACCTCAGGGATTTTACTTTTAACCTGACAGTAACCACGGATCGTTTCCAGGCGATGAAGACAACAGAAAGGGACAATACACTTTTCTATGGTACTGCTGAAGCAGCAGGCATCATTCAATTTTTAGGCCCCATCGAAAATATGGAGATCAGAGCCAGTGTTACTTCGATGCAGGGAACTGACATTTCCATCCCTATTAATTCCGGTGCAATCATTGGAGATCGTTCTTTTATAAGATATATGAAAAGAGGGAATGATACGCTGAGCTATGCACTTGCTTCCAGTGAGTTGCTCCAGGGACTGAGGCTTAATTTTGATATGGACATAACGACGGCAGCGAAAATAAAAATCATTTTTGATCAGAAAGCCGGAGACATTATTTCGGGTACCGGAAACGGCAATATCAGGATGGAGATTGATACCAAGGGCGACTTTAACATGTACGGCACCTATACTATTGAAGAAGGAGATTATTTATTCACGTTGCAGAATTTCTTTAACAAGTTTTTTACAATTGATGAAGGTGGAACCATTTCATGGACCGGTGATCCCTATGAAGCGCAGATTGACATTGATGCCATTTACTCTACCAAAGCGTCCGTGTATGATTTAGCGGTAGGTTCAGGTGTTACTTTTTCTGACCAGGAAATAAAAGACCTGCAACGCCATGTACCGGTGAGAGTGGCCTTGAACCTGAGCGGATCGCTATTACTGCCTGATGTAACGTTTGATATTTCATTGCCTGATGAAACAACCCTCAGCAGTGCCGCCTACCAGCAGGTGCAAAAAGTAAAACAGGATGAAGGGGAGCTCAATAAACAAGTATTCGGATTGCTGATCCTCAACCGCTTTTTACCCACGAACTCAGGATCAGGCAATCAAAGCATCGGATCGGACGTAAATAACAGTGTGAGTGAATTCCTGTTGAACCAGCTCAGCTACTGGACTTCTCAAATACGCAACGACATTGATTTCAATTTCAATTATCAATCGTATGAAGCAAAGCTGAACTCAACCAATCCCAATGATCTTACAAAAAGGAATGAGTTAGAGGTTGCGTTAACGAAAAGATTCTTTAACGACCGCCTGGCTCTTGAGGCTGGTGGCAATTTTGATTTTGCAGGTGCGAATACTACCACTACTCCGGGTGGCAGTTCTACCAATGTGGCTGGTGATTTTGCTGTTGACTATAAGATTACTCCGGACGGAAGGTTGAGTGGAAAGGCATTCAGCAAAAGTCAGTATGATGTGGTGGATGAGCGATACAAAACAAAGAATGGGGTTGCACTTTCTTACAAACGGGAGTTTAATAAGCTGAGAGACCTCTTTCAGAAAGACCTGGAAAAACAAAAACAAAAAGAAGAACGTCAACGATTGAAAGAGCAGGAAGAATTGGAGAAAAAGGAGCAGGCGGATGCGCCGGTTACTTCGAACTGAAATATTGTTCAAACATTAAGTTGATGGTGGACGTGAACAGTACCAAGTTAACCAGAGGTTGAAATAAAGAGAATACCCCCAACCTTAACCCATTTTTTTAGTGTCTTCGCGCTTGTCCCAATTTTATCGCCAGAAGAGGAATTTGTCATCCACCTTTTTCAATACCCTTTATTTCAGTATTTGAATTTGCACTAACTTAAAGCATTCAATTGCATACCGCTTAACATAAAGAAAC
>JBDSEW010000237.1:0-5726 GCA_039919825.1 Chitinophagales bacterium
CGAGTATAGGATCAAGAAGATTGTTTTGCAGAATGGTGACATCAAGTGAACTCACAGCATCATCTGCATAAGTTCCTTCGCGCGCCTGAAGCTTGTACCATTTGCTATTGAGGAACATACCAAACCGGTGTTGCTTTGAAGGATCATACGGTGACCTGCTTGCTTCCTTTACGATAAATTTTTCACCTACCTGTTTCAGAAATTCTTTGTCTGTTAACCCGTTCAGTGTTTTAACCACCCTGTTGTAATCATAAATGCGAAGCTGGTTGGCAGGGAAGAGGCAGCCAAGCATATAGTTGAAATCGTTAGACTGCATCGTTCCTTTTTTGTCTGCCATTTGTTTTGCATAAATAGCTGATGCTGCCGCGCGGTGATGTCCGTCGGCAATATAAGAGCAGGGAACATGTTGATTGAAAAGGTCAGTAAGCTGATTGATGGTTTTATGATCACTCACCACCCATACTTCCTGTCGTATTCCAAATTCATTGATGAAATCATATACCGGAACACTCGCGTTGGCGATGCCTCCTATCACGCTGTCAATTTCGTGCACCGGAGCATAGGTTAGAAAAACCGGGTTAGAATTCAATAAGGTGCTTTGAATGTGCAGCACGTTTTCATTTTCTTTATCAGCGCGCGTGTGTTCGTGTTTTTTGATCCTTCCTTCCTCATAATCATTGATGTGAAGACAACAGGTGAGACCTGTTTGTACATGATTATCCATCGATAACCGGTACACATACAGAGATGGGTTTTCGTCCCGTACAACTGTGCGTTCATCCACCATTTTCTGAAAATAGCGCCGTGCAAAGTCGAATAGCTGATGTTCAGTCTTGGGGATGTCGTCAGGAAAATTGATACGTGGTTTTACTACGTGTGCAAATGAATACGGGTTCTTCCGTGCTTCTTCTCTGCGTGTTTCTTCACTCAGTAGGTTATTCGGATTCAAAGCAACCTGAGGTGCTAAACCTGGCGCGGGCCTGAAACCTTTAAATGACTTAATGATCACGCTATCATGGTTTTTCAGATGATTCCCATTGGGAAAAATTCAAAATGATATCCACTACCTCTTTGCCAATGCGGTCCTGGGCTTCTTTGGTTGAGGCGCCAATGTGTGGCGTGATGGAAACATGCGGATGTTGTAGCAATGCAGCATTGTGAGTGGGTTCTTCTTCATACACATCTATACCTGCATAAGCTACCTTGCCTGCATTCAAAGCATCGAGCAACTCTGCTTCTTTTATAGCACCACCACGCGCGCAGTTAATAATGCCAACTCCGTTTTTCATGATGTCGAACTCTTCTTTCGAGAGCACTTTTGCTGATCCTGCGCTATGAATGGTTATGAAATCACTGTTGCGAAGCACTTCCTCCTTCGAAGAAGGTCTCACAGGAATACTGACTTTAATATCATTCATCAGTTGCAGCTCGAGGTTCCAGTCGCGCGGAAATAAATCATACGCCAGCACCTTCATGCCGCATCCCACCGCAATTTTTGCAGTAGCCTGTCCGATATTGCCGAAGCCAATAAAGCCTATGGTTTTATCTTTCAATTCACTTCCTTTTGAAAATTTTTCTTTGAGCTCTTTGAACTTTGTGATTCCATTGGCAGGCATTTCCCGGTTGGACTCAGGAAGAAAACGTATGAGGCCGAATAAATGCGCAAACACCAATTCTGCTACGGATTGAGAAGAGGCCAGTGGTGTATTCCTGACGGTAATCCCTTTAGACTGTGCATACTCCACGTCAATATTATCGAGTCCTACACCGCCGCGGATGATGAGTTTGGTTCTCTTGATCACATCAATCAATGGCTGGCGAACTTTAGTTGCACTTCGAACGGTGAGTGCGTCAAATTCATTGATGCGGCTGGCCAGTTCTTCTTGCGGAATCTTTGTGGTGTGTACTTCAAACCCGGCATTCTGAAGGGCCTCTTTCGAAGAAGCTTCCATGCCATCGTTGGCAAGAATATTAATCATGCAGTTTCATTTTCGTCAGTTGCGAAAATAGCCAAAGGATTATGTTTTTACAGGAAAATATTCTGTTGGGGTATGCACTAATTTGTTATTCCAGAAGGAAAATAAAATAAGCACGAAGACAGAAAGACACTTCAAAGTTAAAATGCTGATGGTTTTTAGAATGAAGCCGATGATTTTCAGGGCAGCATAATATTTCTGAATCCAGTCAATAGCTTTTCAAGTTCCTTTTCCTTATTGATAATGACGTATTTCCCTTCAAGCAGGATGAGACCTTCTTTTTTCAATTGGGAAAATGTGCGGATCACTTCTTCTATTGAAGCTCCAACGATATCGGCATATTCCTGTCGTGATAGTTTGACAGCAAGTTCCTTTTTCCCATTTCCTTTTCTAACACCATATATATCACGTATGGTAAGCAAGGCATCAGCCAGCTTTTGTTTCACCGTCATTTGTGAGAGGGAACGCAGCTTGTATTCCGCCCTGCGTAACTCAGATGCATAGAACATCAGCAGGTTGATGGAAAAAGCAGCATTGTGTTCCAGCGCCATGAGGAAATCTTCTGTTTTAATGAAACAGATGATGGCATCTTCCAATGCGATTGCGCTAATCGGATAGTTCATTGAAAGCCCCAACCCGCGATGACCAAGAATTTCGCCGCTCCCTGCAAGACGGACTATTTGATAGCGGCCGTCGGGCCCGGTGTTAAATACTTTCACCTTGCCACTGTAAATGAAATAAATTCCATTCACAGGATCACCTTCGGTAAAAATCCGTTTCCCGGATTTATAGCGTTGTACTGTCTTACCGGAAGCTAATTTTTCTTTCCATTCACCTGCTACAAAACGATTGATAAAACATTTTTTAGAATCGCAGTGCGTGCATATCGGATGCTGTTGCATGGAAAGATTAAAAGTGAAGTTGCTTCTGTTGCTGATTCGGTACTACTTCTTCTGTTTTGATTCGAATTCCTGCATTACACTGATGAGCTTCGCCACTCCTTCATCCGGCATGGCATTGTAAATGGATGCCCTGAAACCACCTACAGAACGGTGCCCTTTGATACCAATACATCCGTTTTCTTTTGCAAACTCCCCGAATGGTTCTTCTAATGATTTATCAGGAAGAATCCAAGTTACATTCATCATCGAACGGTCTTCCGCAGCTACATTGGCTTCAAAAATGGAGTTGCGTTCAATCTCAGCATATAGTAAGCCTGCTTTTGTGCGATTACGTTTTTCCATTTTTGCAAGTCCGCCTTGTTCTTTTAACCAACGTAAGGTGAGCATGCACACATAGATGGCAAAGGTGCTGGGGGTATTGTGCAATGAATTGTCTTTGATGTGTGAACGGTAATCCAGCATGGTGGGAATGGGACGGGTTACTTTTCCGAGCAGGCTTTCCTTCATGATTACGAGTGTGGCACCGGAAGTTCCCAGGTTTTTTTGGGCACCTGCATAGATCATGTCAAACTTTTTCCAATCCAATTCCCTGGAGAAAATATCTGAACTCATGTCGGCAATCAGAGGAACCGGTGAATCCGGAATTTGATGCAACTGGCTTCCGTGAATAGTTTCGTTCGTAGTGATGTGAAAATATTTTGAATCGGCAGGAACTGTGTAGTTCTTAGGGATGTAGCTGTAATTTTTATCCGCAGAAGATGCCAGAACATTTACATTCCCAAACAACTTTGCTTCTTTAACCGCTTTTTTCGACCAGGAGCCAATCTCCATATAGGCTGCTGTTTCATTGGTATCAAGCATATTATAAGGTACGGTACAAAACTGCATGGTGGCACCGCCCTGCAAAAACAGGATCTTATAATCATCACCCAATCCCGTAAGTTCTCTAACAAGTTGTTGTGCTTCTTCTACTACAGCCGTAAATTCTTTGCTGCGGTGTGATATTTCTATCAGCGACAAGCCAATATGATCGAGTTCCAGCACTGCTTTGGATGCCTGTTCGAATACAGACGGAGGTAAAATGGCAGGGCCTGAATAAAAATTGTATTTCTTCATGATGGGTTTGTTAAAAAGATGGCGCAAAGCTAAAGAATTTTCAATCCAATGAAAATTATCAGGCATTGAAGCGTGAACGACTCACCTTTCAGTAGATGGTATACCAACAGGAAATTAAGAAGGCATTTTTCAACTTTTACTCCTGCCACCAGAATGATACATTTGTTTTGCTTTGACATCCTCAGCAAAATCATTTATCGGTAAAGGTTCGCGCCAGAGGTAAAATTTGCAGTCTGTTAACCCGGGTAGTTTGTTACCAGGTATAGCTTCGTAAAGTTCTGCTCCAGCCTGTTCAAGCAAAGGGAAACGGATCTTTTGTTTCAATAATTGATGGTGAAGCTGCGAAACAAAATCATCTGTCCCTGTCTGGTAATAAGTAGTTATTGCTCCAGCCACTATATTTTATACCACACTTTTGCTGGCAATGATTTTCAATTCGACGAGTTGTTGACAAAGTTAAACATTTGAAAAGTCACCTGACAGGTATCCGCCACCAGATCATGGATTCGGTAGTTTTAAACGCTACGAAGTGATTCTTTTGTAATGCCCTTATGGAAGCAACATTATTTTTATCTGTCTCTGCAATTATAGCTGCTACATTTGGAATCCCTGAAGCCCAACGTATCATGGCATTGATTGCTTCTGTCATGTAGCCATTCCCGCGAAAAGGAGTATAGGTTCCATAACCAATTTCAATTTCATGCTGCTCATTTGGCGGCCCTTTGAAGCACAGGTCGCCTACCATTTGATGTTCGTGTTTTGTGAACATGGTCCAAAGTGTGTAGAAAAGTAAATCGGTTGAATTAGCGGCAACGGCAGGTAAGATACTTTCATGCAATGCTTCCTTTAGCTCCGGTGAAATAGTTCTGCCTGAAGGAGTCAATCCCAATTCCTTTTCCAGCGAATCGTCTGCCTCAACGTATTTTAAAAGTTGTGCAGGGCTTAGCGGAAATATCAACAGCCTTTCCGATGCTAACAAATGATCAGCATTTAATTTCATGGTTCTTTTCAGGAAAAAGTAAAAGGATAATGGTGGTTTTTAAACCATTGCCAACTTGCCTTGCTAACTGGCAAATGTACTCTTGCCCATCAAGGTTCATTCTGCAGCAAGCTGCTCCAAAGTAAGATGTATCAAATTATCCATAGCCTTGTGTGGATCGCTGCTGAATTTTTTTTGCATGCGGTTGGCTACAATCACATTCAGCGAAATTGCCTCATGACCGAGCAACTGCGCCATGCCATAAATGCCGGACGTTTCCATTTCAAAATTGGTGATGCGATGGCCATCGAAGGTAAAGGAGGACAATTGTGACAACAACTGCGGAAAGGCCGGCTCCGCCCGTATCATCCTGCCCTGTGGTCCATAAAAACCGGGACAGGTTACAGTAATTCCCTTGTGCGCAATACTTTCAAACGTTGCAAGCAATGAGGAGGAACAGCCTGCGATGTAGGGAATAAAGGCAATGTGATTTTCCTGAACGTGCTCCAAAAATGCCAGCAGCAGTTCTTTTTCAAATGCAGGATGCTTCAGGTGATAAAAATTAAGCAGGTTATCCATTCCTACGGCATACTCTGAGGCAGTTACGCTGTCCACTTCAATATCCGACTGCAATGCTCCTGAGGTTCCAACACGAATGATCCTCAGTGATTTCAACTGTTTTTTGACTGACCTGGCTTTAAGATCTACGTTCACCAATGCATCCAGTTCTGTCAATACAATATCAATGTTGTC
>JBDSEW010000253.1:0-3766 GCA_039919825.1 Chitinophagales bacterium
ATACCGGGGCTCCACACATGGCACCAACGAATATCCTTTTCTGATTGATGAACACGGTATTTCGGTAATACCCGTTACTTCACTTAAACTGGATTATAAATCCTTTTCAGACATTATCTCCACAGGACTTCCAGCACTCGACGAACTATTTTCCGGACAGGGAATATTCAAAGCCAGCAGCTCACTGATAACCGGTTCAGCCGGTACTGCCAAAACTATACTTGCCTCCCATTTTGCAATGAGCAGTTGCAAGCGCAAAGAAATGGTACTGTACTTCTCTTTCGAAGAATCACCCAATCAGCTCGCCAGGAACATGGCGGAGATAGGTATTAAATTCAAGCCCCAGATAAAATCAGGACTACTCCACATTCATGCTTCACGCCCTTCATTGCAGGGACTTGAAATGCACCTCCTCGTATTACACAAATTTCTAACTGAGTTAAAACCCCAAACCGTGATCATTGATCCTATCAGTAGTTTAATTACTCTTGGCAGCAGTAGTGAAGTACGTGGCATGTTAATAAGACTCATGGATACACTCAAGGTAAATGAGATCAATGCGCTGTTTACTTCTCTTACACCCAAAAGGCCGGCAGAAAGCAACGATGCAATCTTAGATGCTGTATCTTCACTTGCCGATACGTGGATAAAGCTGGACAATGAAGATACAGCCAATGAACGTGTACGAACATTGTCGATCGTAAAATCACGCGGCATGGGACATTTCAACGGAAAGCAACATTTCACTATTACCAACCAGGGAATCCTGTTTAATTAGTTTTTAAATCTGCAATATGGCCAAAGAGGAAAAGTGGGAGTTAAGGTTGTACATCGCAGGTCAAACGCCTAAATCAGTTCTTGCATTAAAAAACATCAGCAAATACTGCAAAGAACATTTAAGGGGCAAGTACACAATTGAAGTAATTGACCTGCTTAAAAATCCGCAGTTGGCAGAGGGTGACCAGATATTTGCCATCCCTACACTTGTAAGAAAAGTACCAGTGCCCATCAGAAAAATAATAGGTGATCTTTCAAATGAAGAAAAAGTGCTTGTTGGTTTAAATATCCGGTCAGTGACTGTTAAAACCAAGGAATGACATTATGAAAAAAGAGAAAGCTCCAAAATTAGTTGTAAAGAATCTTGTACTTCAGTTATATGTTTCAGGAATGTCTGCCAAATCCATGGAAGCAATTGAAAATATAAAGCGGCTCTGCAACGATCACCTGGAGAATGCTTTCGAACTTGAAATAATTGATATTTATAAAAATCCTGAATCATCAATTAAAGAACATATTGTATTTAGTCCTTCTCTTATTAAGCGCTTCCCGCTGCCTAAAAAAACATTGATCGGTACGCTTTCAGACACGAAAAAAGTAGTGAATGCATTGGGGATAACGCTCAAAAACAAATCATGAAAGAAGACTCCACTCAAAAACTATTGCGGAGAATTCAGGATCTGGAAAATCAACTGGAGGAATCAAACGAACTGATTGAAGCGATTAAAACGGGTGAAGTTGACGCATTTGCCATCAACAAGGACAGTAAATCAGAAATTTATACGCTTCAAAGCGGCGACTATGCTTACCGCATTTTAATTGAAGAGTTTCAGGAAGGCGCCATCAATGTGACCGAGGAAGGTCTGATCGTTTATACCAATCCTTATTTTTTTGAATTGTTGCAATTAACTTATGAAAAAGTAATTGGCGCTTCCGTTTTTGATTTTATCCATCCTGCTTCTGCTGAGGAATTCACACTGCTTTTTAAAGAATCGCTGTCAGGAAACGTGAAGGGAGAAGTTAATTTATCAGTGAAGGGATCAACCATTCCCGTATATGTTTCCCTTACATCCCTTCAGCCAAAATTACCCACCATTGGAATTATTGTAACGGACTTATCTGAAAAAAAGAAACATGAACAGCTCATCCTGGCATATCAGAAAGACCTGGAAAAGAAAAACGTGGAGCTTGTTCAGAGTAATGCGGAGCTTGCCTCCTTTGCATATGTTGCATCTCATGACTTACAGGAACCCTTGAGAAAAATAAAAACGTTCGCCTCCCGTATTGAAGAAAAGGATAAAGCCAATTTATCGGAAACAGGCAAAGATTACTTTAGCAGGATGCAAAATGCCGCAAAGCGGATGCAGGTACTTATTGAAGATTTGCTGACCTATTCGCGCACGAATACTATGGAACGCAAATTTGAACGCATCAATCTGAAAAAGCTGGTGGAAGAAGTTATGATTGATTTAAAGGAAGAGGTACAGCAAAAAAAAGCAACTATAGCAGTAAGTGAACTATGTGATGTTTACATGATTCCCTTCCAGTTTCGCCAGCTCCTGAACAACCTAATCAGTAATTCTTTGAAATTTTCTTATCCGGGCACGTCACCGGTTATCACTATCTCAGGTGAATCAGGTTATGGAATTCAATTCAAGAACAACAAACTCTTAAATGACGCAACTTACTGCCATATTATTATCTCAGATAACGGGATTGGGTTTGATCAGCAGTACAGTGAAAGGATATTTGAAATCTTCCAGCGGTTAAATGGCAGGTCGGAATACGATGGAACAGGCATTGGACTTGCTATCGTCAAGAAAATTATTGAGAACCACCATGGCGTAATTTCCGCAACCTCAGCCGTAAATAAAGGAACAAGTTTCGATATTTATATTCCTGCAAATTAAGCTGAAACAAATCCTTCCGTTTTTTACATCTATTTGATATTGATCAAAGTTATATTGTAAAGCCACCGGACCGAAAGAGAAAGAAGTTTGAGTAGGTGCTTCCGTGATATCTTTCAGCAGAAACGTTCCTCCACCCGTTCCATCAGTCAACCACAACTCAAGCCCGGTTGCAGGTTGAAATCCGGCAAATACCAATTTACTATTGGCCAGCTTTATGAAACCGCCATCGCCGGCGAATGCGCTGATTTCACAGGTGATACTATTACCGTTGGTGAACAACAGGCCATAATGGACCATGTGTGCAGGCCAGCGCCGCTATACATTTGTGATGACAAACAGCATTTATTCACTCAATAGCTTCCGATGAATCTCTTTGCTTCCTTCAAAACCATTTTTTCTTCTTCAGAAAAAAAACGCACCATTCAACAAGTGTTTCATGAAGCAGTCAACTTCAGACGGGACCCGCTCAATCATGATTTTCTTTGGTTCCGGAATCACTGAATCGCCGAAAAACAAACGGGGGATTGCCATTTTAATAACACAGCATTGAAACGCTGTATTGTAATTGCTATCAAAATGGCAACCTGATACAAGCCCTTACTCCAATGTTTTTCTGATAATTGGTTTGATCATAGATGGCAGTAAACACATAATCGTACTTAGCTGTATTTAATAAATAGCCCGCATAAAAAACCCTGGCGAAGTTTACATCAGTGCCACCTTTACTGAAAGCAAGCCCCAGGCCGCCACTAAACCCGAGGAGGATATTCGGATCGAATAAATAATATCCATCCGCCATTGCATTCAGCAAACTAAAATTTACGTCTTCTCCTTCTACACTCCCACTGCCGAAAATAAGCAAGGTTCATCCGTGCACCGCAGTAAATATGATCATCTAACTGGCGTTGGCAGCAGCTTCTGCACCCAGTCCTAACACTGAATAATAATGCAGGTAGCGGATAGGTACAGTCACCATAGGGCCAACTTCCAAATGCCAGCTTTTTTCCGGGACAGTATCCTGGGCCAGCGTTATACCGGCATTGATTAACACCAGGCCGACAACTAAACTACCTTCGCCT
>JBDSEW010000278.1:0-14562 GCA_039919825.1 Chitinophagales bacterium
GTAGTGCTGGAATTATGGATGCCATATCGCGTGGCGGTCCCCGCAGTGCCTACTATATTCTGAATCCCGTAGCTGATTGCAGCACTCTCGGGATCGATGGTGATCGAATTATAAACTCCCCACCGGGCTCCTGTCCCCAAACCATTTACGGTATTATACATACCATACTTATAACCGTTATTATTAAAATCATTCGCGAGGTAGAGCGATATAGTATTGGTAGTGTTTGCAATTTCTAATTTGCGTGTTGGATCTGTAAGGCTGAAATCACCGATACCGATATTGCCGGTTGAACTGATTTTCATACGGTTCAATCCTTTTGTAACAATACTAACGTCCCACGGATCAGCGGCAAGTGATGACCCAAGGATGCCATCTGCTGAGAGGTCATTTCCACCGATGGCCCACTGTGCACGCAATGGTGTGATGGAAAGCAATGAGTAAATAATGATGCAGATAAGTAGAATAAAATGTTTCATGGTAAGTGAATTTAAAATGAACAATGGATACCTACTCTGTTAAGGGAATTTCGGCTTCACCCGTATGATACCTGTTGCACAAAGTATCTGCACCAAAAGTATTTGACAGCAGTGCTGCGATCAATTACAATTTCAAAAGCCTGTAGCAGCAGAAAATGGTGAATCGGTGTTATAAAAAGTTATAGTGGATCTGAAATGATTCACTGTCCATTTATAAAATCACTGTGTAATACCTAAGGAGCTGGCTATTACCATATTTTATTATGGAAGAAAACAGGGGGAGAATAAATCTATTGTAAGCCCGTATGTTTTTAATTACAATTTTTTGGGTTTGTATTACTGCAGCACAAAAAAGTGCACTGCCAATTGTACTTGAAAAATATTGTTAATTCCGGGGAAGTTTAAAGTGTGTGGTAATCTATCTTCACAAAATAAACAGGAATGATCAGTGGGTTGCATTGAATACCCAGCCATATGCTATAGCATAAGCTGCCTGGTTTGTATTCACCTGAGAAGGATCAGGCGATCTGCCTGTCTGCGTTTGTTTTCGCAATGATTTTGTAAACTGAAAATTCACCCGCGCCATTAATAAAAAAGAAGATGAGCAGGTACAGGATCATCACGGAAAGCATCCATTCAGAAGAAGTGATAAATCCCTGGCGCAGGTTCACATAAAACACCGCACCAATCAATATGGGAAATAGTATCAGGCAGCTGAGTCTTGTCATCAGTCCGGCGAGTATCAGCAATCCGCAAAGCAATTGTGCACTGGCAACTATCATGGCCAGTGTAACATTAAACGCTCCCATGCCGAGTGCCTGAACTACATCACTCAGCTCATTGATGCGGAACATAAACATATAACCTTTGATAAGCAGTATAACTCCAAGCAAAATGCGCAGGCCCAATATCAATGCGGAGTGATTCTTTTCACTCATCTCATCGAGTTGTTGTGATGTGTTCATGGCAGTTGAGTTTTATGGTGAGAGAATTAAAACTACCTGGTGGAACTGCTGAGATGCTAAATGATCCCGTTCGTATATTTTTCTGAATGGAAATTTACAAAAAATTATAGACATATTACATAGTTTTTTGTTTAACTTTGATTTCCAATTGATTTAAACGAAGGTCGAATCATTAATCCGGCTTTAAAGAAAACGAAGTGAAGGAAGCCGATCAGAAGAACTGAATTTTAAGAAATTACATCAGGGTATTTTCTTCTTCTCAGCAACGCAAATAGGCATACAGTTCTAATTCAAATTATAAAAAATAGCTTATGAAAAGATTGCAACTTTTACTTGTAATGCTGTTAATTTGCCAAATTGCATTCCCGCAAGCTGGCTTACT
Organism: Chitinophagales bacterium; assembly: GCA_039919825.1. Taxonomy (GTDB): domain Bacteria; phylum Bacteroidota; class Bacteroidia; order Chitinophagales; family UBA10324; genus JACCZZ01. The sequence continues at coordinate 1,827 of JBDSEW010000278.1, forward strand.
CGACCTTAACTTTGGTGATAACGGTATTGTAACAACAGGGTGGAACAATCAGGATGCTGTTGGCTTCTCCATCGCAATGGACCCTAATGAGAAGATCGTAATTGCCGGGACGCTTGCTAAGGTTTATGATGGACCCAATTCGATAGGTATTACGAGGTATAATTCAGACGGATCACCTGATATTTCATTTAATACAAATGGAAAGTTAAAAATTGACTATTCAGAACTTACCAATGAGTCTATTAATGATATGGTTGTTCAACCCGACGGAAAAATAGTGACTGTAGGGACTGCCAGGGGAATTATCAGTTCCTATGATGCCTTTTTCTTAACCCGGTTTAATACAGATGGCTCTGCGGATTTATCGTTTAATAATATAGGATATGTGCAAACTTCTATTGATGGTCATCCTTCCAGAGCGTTGAGTGTATTGCTACAGCAGGATGGAAAAATTTTATTGGGTGGCGGAGTACAGGATGATATGTTAGTCTATAATTTGTGTTTGATAAGATACAACAGTGATGGAAGCCTTGATTCTACCTTTGATAATGATGGTATCGTGGTAACAAATCTATCCAGTTATAATTTTACCATTTCCGATCTGGCTTTGCAGCAGGATGGTAAAATTTTGGCGGCAGGATCATGCTTTTTCGATTTTGAAAATGACCTGGCAATCGTGCGTTATAATGCTGATGGAAGCCTTGATGCTGCATTTGATCAGGATGGGATCTTAATCACCACCATGGGTCAGGATGCAGAAAGCACAGGATTAGCGATTCTGCCGGATGATAAGATATTGTTAGCGGGTAACTTTTATGACAATTCTAATGAAGACGGACTTTTTCTCATGAAATACAATTCAGATGGATTAATTGATGCTTCATTCGGCAATGCAGGAATTGCAATATCTGGAAACGACTTTTATTGTGAGGCAGTTATAGCACAGTCAGATGGTAGGATTGTTACTTGCGGTTCATTGGGTGGTGATGTCGCTCTAATGCGATTCAACCAAAATGGAGCTATTGACAATTCATTTGGAACGGTGGGACTGTCCCTGCTTGATTTTTACGGCGATACAGATAAAGCATATGACATGATTTTGCAGCCTGACGGGAAATTGGTTACAGCGGGAAGTGCCTATAAAAATGCTACGTCAGATGTATTTTCAGCTGCAAGATTTCTCATGGATTTGGGCACTGGTACTGCTTCTGTAAATGACTTAGATATACAACCGGTTATTTATCCAAATCCGGTACCTGCTCATGGAATATTCGAATACGAAATATCAAAATCTTCTAATGCAATGCTACTGTTAACTGATATCACAGGTAAAACCATGCGTACTTTCTTTTCAGATTACAAAAATGCAGGAAAGCATGTTGAAAAATTAAATCTTGAAGGAGTTCCGCCCGGAATTTATCTGCTGGAGTTAAATGCAAACTATAAAAGCGTTTCAACAAAAATTATTAAGGAATAATATCGGAAATTAATTTTTTGTCGGGGACTTTGACATCGTACTTATATTGAGTATTGGACAGGTTCGCTAAAACCTATATTTCAGTCAACGTATAAAAAATTAGATTTTCTGAATCTTGTGCATTGGCACAGGAAGTTATTGTCATTGATCAGTAATATAGTTCCTCAATGGGTAGCCATCACAGCATTCATCACTAATTGCATTTATATTTGATTTACAAACCAACCAACCATGAAAAATTTATTTTACACTACAGCAATTGTCTTGCTGGCAAATGCTGCGCTTGCACAAAATTGTCCTCCCGCAACTGCGTATGATTTCCTCGACATCAACAACGTAAAAGCCCGTATCAACAATGGTGGAGATATGTGGTGGGACCTGGAAAATGATGCCCAGTACATAGTTCCTAAAACAGGAATGACTTCTGCACTATTTGCGGGCGCAATATGGATCGGAGGTGTTGATGCCCAGGGACAGTTAAGATTGGCAGCGCAAACTTACCGTCAGACGGGAAATGATTTCTTTCCGGGTCCTTTAGATGAAAATGCCTCTGTAACCAACCAGGCCTGCCAGGATTTCGACCGTATCTGGAAAATAAATAAGTCATCAATTGATTCATTTATTGCAGGTCAATTCTCCGTGATGCCATCTTCTATTGCAGAATGGCCCGGAAAAGGGAATCCAAATCTTCCCTTCCTGCCTGATCAGGACCTGGCCCCCTTTGTTGATGTAAACGGGAATAGCATATATAATCCCGCTGATGGTGATTATCCCGACGTTCCCGGTGACCAGGCTCTTTGGTTTGTAATTAATGACAAGGGAAATATACATTCCGAAACAGGAGCAACGCCAATTGGAATAGAGGTGCAGTGCACCATTTATGCCTTCGAAGGAACAGGTACATGCTTAAACAATACTACCTTCTATCATTATAAATTACTCAATAAATCATCAGAATCGCTTGATTCAACCTTCGTCGGTTTATGGACTGATCCCGATTTAGGTTGTGCTTTTAATGATTACTTTGGTTGTGATACATTAAATAATCTTGGCATTGTATATAATGCAACTTCAGTAGATGAAGGTAGTGGCTGTGTCGCCAATTATGGTGATGACCCACCAATACTTGCGATAGATTTTTTGAAAGGGCCGGAAGATGAGAATGGCAACGTCCATTACATGGATCAATTCATGTATTATAATAATGATTTTACCGGTGCCGGAAATCCTCAAACCAGTGAGGATTATTATGGTTACCTGCAATCAATTTTTTCGGGGGGTAATCATTTAACCAATCCCGATGGCGAAGAGGTGGATTTTGCCTATCCAGGCGATCCTGCAGATTTGAATGGATGGTCTATGTGCACAGAGAATAGTCAACCATCTGATTTTAGATTTATTATGTCCTCAGGCCCATTCCGGTTTGACCCTGGCGACGTGCAGACAATGGATTTCTCTGTGGTGTGGGATGATAACTCCGTATATCCATGTCCTTCCTATACTACTATTATTGATGCGACCACCTGTGCCGAGGATTATTTTAAAGCCAACGTAGTTTTCACCGGGCTCTCAGCCCAACCAATAAATAATAATGTAGCACAGGTATTTCCTACGCTGGTTACGCAACATGATGCCATTATTTTTCAATTGAAGAACGCAGAGCATTTGCGGATTTTTGATCTTGCCGGAATTTTGGTTAGCGATATAAATGTGAAACATCAATCTGCAGTAAACATCCAGGCCGGTTTCAACAAAGGAATGTATATCTACCAGGTGATATTTAAAGATCAATCCGTTACTACCGGGAAGTTTCTTATTCAATAAGAAACCGGAAATTGAATGTTAGCCACTGCCTGTAATTATGAGCAGTGGCTTTCATTTTATATAAAATGCTTTTTATATCAACTGCTTTCAGCCATCAAATCTCCGCATTCAGCAGGCTGAACTTTCCCTCAGGTCAATTATAATTGCATGACAAAAGAGAAACAGTAAATTTCGCAGTTTTCGGGGAGGAGCGATTTTATGAGTTGCTGAAAGGGATGGCCAATATTTTTTCAGCAGGAATAGAAACCACAGCACTGCCGGCGCCGAAGAAAATCAGGAACGGTTGGCAGCATCTAATAAATCACTGCATCTCTGATTTAAATTTAGTTAATTTGAAACGCATTGATCCGGACGATAACTATTTTTTTCGCCACATTACTGCTGTTGTCTGCATGGAATATTGCCGGCGCACAGCCAGGCATATGGCGGCAGTTTGAACCGGGTTCTTCTTATCAGCCGGTAACTATCAATAAGATTACCCAGGATCCTTACGGAAGGATGTGGGTAGGCACAAATAAGGGATTGTTCAATTTTGATGGGTCCGACTTTTACTACCTCGCTTCCCGCGACAGCACATCCTTGAATATAACTGCAATATTCTGCGACAGCCAATTTGTGTACATGGGTTTCGAAGATGGAAAGATCCTTCATCGCTCCCTTAACGGTTGGCAGAAGGAATTGGTCGCTGATGGCACACTGCCTTCGCCTGTAATCAGCATTGTTGCAGACGCATCTAAAAAAATATGGATTGCAACTTATGGCAGCGGAGTATTCATAAAGGATGGCGGCCAAATGCTGAACATCACCACTGAACAGGGCCTTCCCGGAAATGAAATTTATACAATGGTTGCTGCAAAAGATGGAAATGTATGGATCGGAACGGATGGTGGATTGACCAAATGTTCTTTACAAAGTGGCAGACCTGTTCTTACCAATTATACCGTAACGAATGGCCTTTCTGATGAAATTGTTCGTGCTCTTGTAGTAGATGAGAATGGAAAGATCTGGATTGGAACGCAGGATCATGGCATTTGTATCTTCAATCCTTCAGTGAATGAGTTTGAAATCCCTTCCATCAGTCGTAATTGGAACAACGGTCCGGTGAGTGCACTGGCAATAAAGGATTATAACCGGTTGATGATTGGCACACTGGGAAGGGGACTGGTCAGCATTTCCCTGCACGACAATTTTCATCCTGTATTTTATAATCAATCTACGGGATATGAAAATGTAAAGGTTTCTGACATTGCCATTGATGGGGAAGGAAATTTTTGGGTAGTATCTGTTAGCAGGGGCCTCGATCAGTTTCCTGCATTATTTCAATGGATCACCCCTGAAAACTTTGAACCGAAAGACGCCATTCAGGCTGTATTTTATGACAGCAACTCCAATTTGTGGTATGCAACACGTAAGGGATTGTTTAAAACACTCATCGATTCTGAAGGAAGCAATATCACTGTTCAGGAAAAATTACCGGGTGGAGGATCACAACCTGTAATTACCTCTATCTATGAAGACCGGCATCATAATATGTGGGTTGGAACATTTGATGATGGAGTATTTATAAAACCTTCAGGGCGGCGTGATTTTTTCCAGGTTTTACAACCGGATGGGTTGGCAAATGATAATGTGTTGTCGATAAATGGTGATGCCATAAATGTTTGGATCGCAACACTTGGAGGTGTTACCTATTGCAGTATACAATCGGCGATTACCCGAAAGGATGACCTCATACTTCAAAACTTTACCCAGGAGAGTGGCCTTCACAGCAGTTACCTCTATCAAACATTTATTGATTCTAAAGGACGCGTATGGTTTGCTACTGATGGTAATGGATTGAAAGTTTTGGAAAACGGGATTTTTCATTCGTATACAAAAGCCGGAAACATTGTAATCAACACCGTGTATTCCATCACAGAAGACCCATTCGGAAACATTTGGTTCAGTACACCTTCGTCAGGGCTTTTTAAATATGATGGTGAAACAATTATCAATTACGGATTAAAGGCAGGGCTTAGCGATTTAAACATCACCGGTATCAGTGCAGATGCCAATGGTGACATTGTGGTGATTGAAAATGATGCTGTCGATATCATCGAACATAAGACCAACCAGGTAAGAAGATACCGTTTAAGGCAGGTCTTTGAAGGAATAGACCCCAGCCTGAATGCCTTTTCAAGGGATAGGTTTGGTAATATCTGGATTGCCACGAAAAAAGGCATCCTCAGGTATTATTCACCTTCTCTTTCTTTCTCCCATGAAGCGCAATTGGAGATCAGGCAGGTAATGATGTACCTCGAACCGATTGATATCAGCAAATCACAACATTTCCCGTATGATCAGAATCATCTTGCTTTTGATTTTGAAGCATTCTGGAATTCCGATCCTTCACAGCTTCGCTATAGGTATATCCTGTTAGGTCATGATCTTGATTGGATAAAGACCAAGGATGAACGCGCCATTTATCCTGAATTGAAACCGGGCACTTACACATTCAAGATACAGGCCACTATCCATCATAACTTTGATGATGCGCCAACCGTGGAATATACCTTTACCATCGATGCACCCTTCTGGACAAGCTGGTGGTTCGTCAGCGGCTGCGCGATTATTGGAGCGCTACTCATCAATGTACTCATCAAAGAACGCGACCGGCGCCGTGAACGGGAAGAAAAATTAAAGCGGGAGCGGATAGAGTTTCAGTTTGAAAACCTGAAGGCACAGATCAATCCACATTTTCTTTTTAACAGCTTTAATACGCTGGCTGCACTGGTGGAAGAAGATCAGTCTATTGCCTTGTCTTACATCGATCACCTTTCAGATTTTTACCGGAGCCTGTTGTCATACAAAGACATTGATCTTATAACACTTGAAAAGGAAATCGAGCTCACGAATAACTATATCTTTCTGCTCACGCAACGGCACGGCGAAAGGCTCCAGGTGGAAAATGAAATTCCGGAAAATTGCTACCAGAAAAAAATTCCGCCGCTTACCCTTCAGTTGCTGATAGAAAATGCGGTAAAGCACAACGTGGTTTCACAGGAACAACCCTTGCTGGTAAAAATATTTGCTGTTGAAGACCGGATCATTTGTGTGAAGAATAAAATACAACCTAAAAAGGATGTTATTTCCACCGGCTTTGGGTTGCAAAATATACGTGCCCGTTGTGAATTGCTGGGTGGCAAAGACTTCGAGGTTACCCAAACTCCTGAATACTTCCAGGTGTGCGTACCCCTCTTTAATGAGTGATTTCCTGTTTTTATTATTTTCTTTTACTAACTGGATTATTTTTGTCGCATGGGTGCTTCAAAAAGGGCCAGGGGCAAAAAGGTTGCCGCTGAAAAGAATAGTGCATCAAAAACTGCTGCTATAGGTAAGACGGAAAAGAGCCGTCCGCTGGTTTTTATTGCTGTTATTGTTTTGGCCTGTATGATTCTTTACGGACCATCACTCAAAAATACATGGACCAACTGGGACGATGAAGGCTATGTTCTTAAGAATGACCTGGTAACAGGTTTTAATCTTAGCGGTATTTTTTCTGAACAGGTGATGGGTAACTATCATCCTGTAACGGTGCTTTTCCAGGCAATTGAATATTCGTTTTTTAAGGAAGATGCAACGGGCTTTCATACACTGAGCTTACTGTTGCACGTGATTAATGCACTGTTGTTATTCTTTTTTATAAGGCAACTTACCAGGAAAAATATTCCTGCTTTTATTGGTGCATTATTGTTTGCTATTCATCCGCTTCATGTTGAATCGGTTTCGTGGGTGAGCGCGCAAAAAGATTTGCTTTATTCCTTCTTTTATTTCGCAGCGCTCATTTATTACCTGCAGTATAAACAGTCTGAACCAAAAGGACAGCTGAAGTATTTGATGGTATTTATTTTATTTTTGTTGTCGCTTCTTTCAAAGGCCCAGGCCGTTACATTTCCGGTAGTCATGATTTTGATTGATTGGTACCGGCGCGAAAAGTTTACAACGCGGGTGTTACTGGAGAAATTACCTTTCTTTATTCTTGCAGTCATCTTCGGTGTAGTTGCCATCTATGCACAACAGGCGTCTGATTCAATTCAGGACATTACCTTGTATTCCTTTCCTGAGCGGTTGATGTTTTCCGCCTATGCCATTGTTGGATATCTTACGAGGTTAGTGGTGCCTCTAAATCTTTCTGCCTATTATCCGTATCCGGAAGTAAATGACAACGCCTTTTCGTGGTTGGTTTATACTGCTCCTGTAATTGTAGGGCTGATAGGATTTCTGTTGTACCGGTTCCGGAAAAAAAGTGCGTACCTCACCTTTGGAATGCTATTTTTCCTCGTAAACATTTTCCTGGTCCTGCAATTACTTCCGGTAGGTGGCGCCATCACAGCTGACCGTTATACTTATCTTTCATTTGCAGGGCTGTTTTTTGTGATTGCCATGTTTGCCAGTGAAGTTTGGGAACAGAACAACATGGCATTGAAAGCATTCAGGATGCCCCTTGTAATTGCAGGAAGTGCCTGGATCTTATTTCTTTCTTACCAATGCCAGGCAAGAGCAAAAGTGTGGTACTCGAGTGAAACACTCTGGACAGATGTGATTGAAAAGTATCCGCGTGTACCGATTGCATACAACGATCTGGGATCTTTTTACCAGAAAAAGGAACAGCTCGATCTGGCGAAGAGAAATTTTGATATCGCACTGCGTTTGCAACCGGATTTTCCGCAGGCCCTCATCAACCGCTGCGATTTGTTTCGAGTGATCAATAAAATTGATTCGGCTATTATTGATGGTAATCATGCCGTAGCGTTAAAGCCAGGTGATCCTGATTCACACATGAACCGCGGTATTGCATTCAGCATGGCAGAAAAGAATGACAGCGCACTGATGGATTTTCGGATGGTGATCAGAGAGCAACCAAAAAATGCGAAGGCCTACAACAACCTTGGGAATTTGTACATGATCAAAGAACAACCTGATTCCGCGATCACCAATTATAATCTTGCGTTACGGTACGATCCGCAATTTATTGATGTGCTCAATAATCGTGGCGTGGCATATCTGAAAGCAGGCAACAATCGACAGGCCGTTACCGACCTCACTGCGGCCATTGCGAACAAGCCGGCTTTAGCCAACAATTATTATTTCCGGATGCAGGCATTTGAAAACCTGAAACGCTATAAAGAGGCCCTTTCGGATGCACAGCAGGCACAAAAATTGGGTATTCAGATTCCTGAAGATTACCTGCAGCAATTAATGGCGGGAGAAGGTTCAAATCCATAACGATGCAATGCTTTGTGTCAAAATCAACATTGATCAAATTTAAAGGCAGGATGCATCGGTTGCTACACTTCGGCAGCCATTCAATAAATGATAGTTGTATCTTCCCCTTAAATTCAAATTTTACTATATCAACTATTCCCCCTAATTTTTCGGATTGAAATCAGCATGTCCATGAGAACATTAAGCATACTTACCGCATTTATTTTGATGGTGTCTTTCGCATTTACAACGGTTGATCCAATCAACATCACATCGCCGGCCGCTACCGATTTTCCTTCCATTAAAATCGGTAACCAGGTATGGATGACAAATAACTGGGATTACAAAACTCCCAAAAGCTGGTACTTCGAGAATGATTCTGTCAACAATTTAAAATACGGCAGGTTGTATTACTACAGTAATGCCACCGCTGCGGCACCTCCGGGCTGGCACCTGCCTACACTGGATGAATGGCAGGAACTGATCAACCTTTTTGGTGGAGATGATAAAGCACTGCCTGCATTGCTTGATGGTGGATCATCCGGATTGAATCTGCTGATGGGAGGAAATAAAAGTGCCAACATCAGTCCTACCGAAATTTTTAACTTCAAAGATACCTGGGGATTTTACTGGACTGACACTGTAGATGGCGATCAAACCGCTTATGGTATTCACTTCGAAAAAGGAAATCCATCTATAGTCAAAACAACTTACAGAAGAGCGAATGGATTTTCGGTGAGGTATATAAAAGATAAATAGCTGACGCCTTAGTTGTTTTCAGAACTTTATTACTACTGATTTTAGAGCAATGGTTTGTGTCTGTTAAAAGTCACGGTGGAGTACATATACGACAGTTCAAAGCTACTGCGTTGCCCCCGTTTGTGTCCTCACAAACGGTGAAAAAGCTACTACGTTGCCCCGTTTGTGTCCTCACAAACGGCAAAAGAAAAAATCTCAGCAGCTTGACTTGTGTGTGAGGACACACAATGTCGCAAAATAAAAATACCACATGGCCCTCTCTTTGTGCCCTCAGAAACAAAAAAATATGGCTAAAGAATATTTATATCTATTTTATGACATACCGGTACGCAACTTATGACATACCGGTACGCAACTGTTTGTGTCTTCACAAACAGCAAAAAAATGTGGCTAATTATTTTGTAATTTATAAAACACAGTTCTTATCCTTTGTGGAGACATAGGCGATTTTATACTTGCAAAAGTTTTGTTTCTTCACAAACGGAAAAAGCATCTGTTTTAGTTGGTGAAGCGAAACCTGCAATACCAGAAGAACGCTGACACAAGGCTTCTTTGAGTCGCGTGTGAGGACACACGCGATGGCACACAAGAAGGTCAGTATCACAGGTGCATAGATATTGGGAGCTCGTTTGTATCTCATAAATGGAAGAAGTATCTTGTCATTAATTATATCCATATGTCACTTTTATTAAACACACCTTATTTCTACACTGCTACTATTAAAGACTGGAAACACCTGCTCGCACCTGATTCTTTCAAAGACATCATCATCGGATCATTAAAATACCTGGTTGATCAACAGAAACTGTCTGTGTATGGCTTCGTCATTATGCCCAATCACCTGCACTTGATCTGGGAACTACTGGAAGAAAATGGAAAGGAAGTGCCCAATGCAAGTTTTATGAAATTTACTTCCCATGAATTTAAAAAGAAATTGAAGGCAGAGCAGCCACAGAAACTGAATAAGTTTTTTGTTGGTCTTCAATCACGCGATTACAATTTCTGGCAACGGGATCCGCTTCCTATTAAAGTTTATTCCAAATGGGTGTTTGAACAAAAGTTGAAATACATTCATAACAATCCATTGCAGGAACATTGGAAGTTGTGCAAGCATCCTATGGATTACAAATATTCTTCTGCATCATTTTATGAAACAGGAATTGATGAGTTTGGATTTCTTACAGATTACAGGGATTTGTATGGAAGCGAACTTTGAATCGTGTGTGAGGACACACACGATGGCAACCGAAGATAACAGACCATATGAAAGCTGTGGTAACCGCCATTTATGTTAAATTATGTCAAGTGTCTGTGGAAACATCCGATGAACTCACTTAACGCAAATACAAAGCCACTGAGATGCCCCCGTTTGTGTCTCACAAACGGCAAAAAAACCAGGGCTTGAGTTGTGTGTGAGGACACACATAACGGCACAGGCCACGTGTGAGGACCCATGCGACCGCTCAAATAGCGTTGACACAAAGATACTAAGTTGCCCTCGTTTGTGTCCTCACAAACTGCAAAAGAATTTAAGTTTTGTGTGAAAACACACATAACGACACAAAGTTGTGAGAGAAATATACAATGGGCCAGGACACTCAGTATACATGAACAGCAATGCCCGATTGCGAAATACCTTCATCAGAAATCAATTGGAAGAAAATAAAATCACCAGCGGGCAATTCATTTTTTGTGAATGAAATTTTTTCGAGAGGTTGTAATTTCTTTTTAAAAATCAATTGGCCATGTAAATTCATAACTGATAAAATGGCTGAAGATTGAAACGGAGAAGTAATTGAAACAAAATCTGAGAATGGATTTGGAAAGATCTGAATCCTGCTTTTTACCTGAAGGTTTGTAATTCCTACAGGGAATCCACAGGGTAATTCATTTTGAGGAAGTAAATCAGTTGCTTCAGCACATTCTAATACGCAACCACATTCAAATGGAGGTGGCATATAAGAGCCGAAAAGTGCAATTTTGCTCCCCAATCCTTCAACCCATTGATCAAAAGAATCATCAAACTTTATTCTTCGCAGAAATTCTCCATTTGGAGCCTGAATAGAATCAATTCCAATAACTATATTGTTAAACGGTTTCCAGGAGACAGTATCTCCCAAATTTAAATCAAAATCGTAAAGAATTTTTTCACTTGAAAAATCTGTTGCGGAACAAACAACAGGTGGTGAAACAGTTGGATTAGCTATAAGAAAAACTTTGTGCGCTGTGTCTTCCCGAATTAGCCCAAAAAGGTATGGGTTCCAGAAATATCCCTCAGACCAGAATGATGGCAGACCAATACACGACGATCCCTGCTGGTGTTCGTAATAAACAACCTCAAAATATAATTTTTTATAAAGGAGGTTATTTAATATAGTATCTCCTTTCAGTATCCAGATCGTTTCATAATATTCAATACATCCATTGCCCGCATCACAATAATCTGTTGCTTCATATTCATCCCACACAGCTAAATCATGGACGAATGAATGATATGTCTGGGCTTTCGCGAAAATGCAAATGAAAAAAAGAAGGATAAAGATGGATAAAGATGGATATTGTTTTCATAAAGTAAGGTATAGAAACTTTTGAGATCGTGTGAAGACACACATACGATGACCTAAGAAATAGTAATGCCGGTTTATATCTGGTTATGTCGTGGGTGAACACACACGCAACAGTCACTTAGCGAAGACGCAAACCTATTGATTTGCCTCCGCTTGTGTCTCACAAACGGCAAAAATCCTATGATTTTGAGTTGTGTGTGAGGACACACACAACGGCACAGGCCACGTGCGAGTACCCATGCGACCGCTCAGATAGCGTTGACAGAAAGCTACTATGTTGCCTCCGTTTGTGTCTCACAAACGGCAAAAATCCTATGATTTTGAGTTGTGTGTGAGGACACACACAATGGCACAGGCCGTGTGTGAGTACCCACACAATGGCACGGGCCACGTGTGAGTACCTATGCGACCGCTCTCAGATAGCGTTGACAGAAAGCTACAGCGTTTCCACCGTTTGTGTCCTCACAAACGGCAATAATCCCAGGGGTTTGAGTTGTGTGTGAGGACACACACAACGGCTGAGGACACACACAACGGCACAAAAAATAAAATACCACTCACTCCTTCTCATCCACATCCGTCACAATGAGCGTCATCAATCCCGCAAAGATCATAGAACAACCTCCAAACACAAGGGTATAAATTGCTTCGCCGTGAAAGACTTTGGTGGTGATAAATCCTAAAACACTCGCGGCAAGAATCTGCGGAATTACAATGAAGTAATTAAACATGCCCATGAACATGCCCATTTTTTTCGGTGGCAAAGCTCCTGCGAGAATGGCGTAGGGCATCGAAAGAATGCTGGCCCACGCAAGGCCTATACATACCATCGAGAAGAGCAGCATGTTGGGATCCTTTATCACGG
>JBDSEW010000340.1:0-23782 GCA_039919825.1 Chitinophagales bacterium
TTTTCTTCCGGATTTTTTTGCGAATGGTAAACATCGATACCCAATTCCGAGGCAACAGCACTGCACGCTGCTTCACGGTCGCCGCTGAGCAGAACAGTCTTTATTCCCGCTTTTTTCAGGTAGCTGATCGCTGCTTTTGCTTCACTCCGTATTTCATCACTTATATCAGCCATGCCCACGAGCAGGTTGTTTTTCAGCACATATACATTAAAGGTGCTGTCGTTGGTAAGGCCTGCTGCGATTTGATAGGAGCCGGCTTCATAGCTATTACCTTCTTCATCAAAGGCAGAGATGGAAACTCCTTTCTTTTCTGTTATCTGCTTCATGGAAAAGACAGGTTCATTTTTAAGTTCAGCAACCACAGAGACGGCAATAGGATGAGAAGAAAACTTTTCTATGCTGACAAGAATACTTTTCAGTGTTGCTTCTGAAATATTATTACTTACGAGCCGGTTGATTTTAAATTTTCCGGTGGTTAATGTTCCCGTTTTATCAAACACTATTGTTTTTACACTTGTTAATGTTTCCAGCGACTGCGCCCCTTTGATCAGAATTCCTTTTTTGGCTGCGCGCCCGATCCCTACCATCACTGCTGTAGGTGTTGCAAGGCCCATTGCACAGGGGCAGGAGATCACCAATACACCGATGCTGCTCATCAGGCTTTGCTGAAAGGAAAGATCAAAAAGAAAATAGCTTGCGATAAAAGTAATTATAGAAATGCTGAATACAGCCGGAACAAAAATCGCGGTGATGCGGTCGGCCAGCTTTTGAATGGCAGGTTTGTTGCGTTGCGCATCGTTCACCAGTTCAATGATGCGCGCGAGCACTGTTTCCCCGCCAACAGCTTTTGCCTGCATCTTTACATTACCTTCTTTCAATACAGATCCCGTGATCAATGCATCGCCTGCGTTTTTTTCTACCGGAATACTTTCTCCTGTTATCATCGACTCATCGGCCCAGCCTGTTCCCCAGGTAACATTTCCATCTGCTGGAACCCTGTCACCGGTGTTCACCAAAAAATAATCACCTGCGATAATATCATGGTGATCAATTTCCGTAATCACCTCAAATGCTTCATTGCCATAAAAGTCGATGCGCTTTACCTCGTGAGGTTGAAGCTTCGTGAGTTCAGTTACTGCGGAGCGGGTCCGTTTCACCGATCTTTTTTCAATCAGGTTACCAAGCAATACGAGTGTAATGATGGAAGCTGAAGTTTCAAAAAACAAGTAGTTCAGGTCGTTGTAAATGAATAACCCGATTACGCTGTAAATAAATGCAGCAGAGCTTCCCACGAAGATCAGCACATCCATGTTCGGAACACCTTCTTTTAAAGATCCCCATGCGCTCTTTCCGAAATGGAGCACGCCAATGGTAAAAACGGGTAAGCACAGGATCAATTGAGCCACAGGATCGTGAAGCAAAGGAAAGGGAAGCACCATGTGCAGCAACAGTGGAATCGTAAATACAAGTGAGATATAAAATTTTACCTCCAGTGTTTTAAACCATTGAAGTGCAACACCCGATTGATTTGCCCCGGTTGAATTTACATGATAGCCTAACCCTTCCATTCCATGTGAAAGCGTTGCTGCGTTATAGTTTCCATTACCATGAAATTTAACGGCACCGGATGAAAAATCAACGAACACTTCTTTCATCCCGCGCTTTTCGAGAAATTTTGTTACCGTCATCGCACAGCTTGAACAGGTCATTCCCTCCACATTCCAGACAACTTCTTTCTCTTTTATTATCGGTTCCATTATTTGATTTTAGAGTTGACCATATTCACCTGTAATTTCTCTTCCTGTTAAGGATGATGATGTAGCGGGTTCTTTTGCTGTTAACAAACGCTTTAGTATTAATGCCGTAAAATTACCCAATTTAGCCTTCCTGAATTTAACAGATTAAACAGATCCTGTCAAACAACATTTTTAAAACATGAAAACTGTAACAAAAAAATCACGCCGCGAGTTTATTAAAACAGGCACCCTGGCTGCTGCCGGCGCCATGAGTCTTCTATCGCTCAACTGGAAAACTGCGTCAGCAGCAACTCCTTTCGTTGACGAATCATTCCTTCCCGGAGATGAAGGTGGTTTTAAACTGGCGCCTTTACCCTATGCATACAATGCGCTGGAGCCTTATATAGATGCAAAGACAATGGAGATACACTATTCAAAGCACCACCAGGGTTATGTGGACAAACTGAATGCTGCTATTGAAAAAGCACCTGAATTAAAGGGACGATCGCTGGAGGATTTGATTAAAAATATTGATAAGTTGCCTGAAGGATCCAGAAATGCTATCCGTAACCAGGGCGGCGGAAACTGGAACCATACCTTTTTCTGGCAGGTAATTGGACCCAAATCCGATGCGTTGCCTACTGGTAAACTGAAAGATGCAATGGTTTCTAAATGGGAAACCATCGATAAGTTTAAAGAGGAGTTTAGTAAAGCCGGAATGGGTGTGTTTGGTTCTGGATGGGTATGGGTTGTAGCTGATAATGGCGGAAAGTTGTCGATTGTTACCACACCCAACCAGGACAATACACTGATGGATATTTCCAAAGACCAAGGCAAACCCATTCTTGGAATTGATGTTTGGGAACATGCCTATTACCTCAAGCATCAGAACAAACGGGTTGACTACCTGAATGACATCTGGAACGTTGTAAACTGGAAAAAGGTAACCGAACTCTACGGATAGGCTGATAGCTGCAACCTTATACCTGATAATTTCCTTTCTGAGAACAACTGAATTCATTTATATTTGCAGCCATACGGTGGTTGTAGCTCAGTCGGTTAGAGCATCAGTTTGTGGAGCTGAGGGTCGTGGGTTCGAGCCCCATCATCCACCCAAAATTTAAAGGGCTATTTACGAGATAGCCCTTTTTTATTGTTTACTGTCAGTCTTCTGAAAGATCTTATATTTCACTGCGGTATTCCCGACCCTTAAAGCAAGTTGGTGAAAACAGTTGGTCTTTGTTTTAGAAGCCATCCTTCTACTGCAAACCAAACTCAACTACTCAATAACTAATATACTCTTCAAACAACGTTTGCAGAAATGCTTTTCCATTATCCTGTTCTAATAAGGTAAGTGTGGAAGATGCTATTGAATTGGTTTTGAAATCATATAACATCGATCCCTGGTCAGTGATCCATCCAAAAGAATCATCTGTAGTATAATACGCAAAATTATTCCGGAGCGGATTTAACAAATTGTTACTCCAGGCAAATTCCTGGTAAGGGATTTCTAATTGGGATAGTAATGTAGCCGGTAAATCCGATTGCATCCCAAGGCGCGAAATTTTTGCTCCGCGGAATTCGGGTTGAATAACATCACCATAAAAAATCACTGGAATATGAAAACGTGCGGGCTCACGCGGACTCCTGTTGCGTGGCTGTAGATGTCCATGATCTGCGACCATAATAAATAAAGTATTTGAATACCACGGCTCGTTTCTGACTCTTGAAAAATACGCACCGATTGATTGATCGGTGTACGCACAGGAATTCTTAAATTTTGAAGGCGTATCATCACCTCCAAATTTTGTTTTCATCGGTACCGTAAATGGTTCATGGCTGCTCAGCGAAAGAATAACAGAGAAAAATGGTTGCGATTCACTCTTTATTTCTTTGGCCTGTTTCTGAAAAACAAAACCATCGTGTGCTCCCCATTTGGCATTCATTTCATCAGCAGGAAAGGAAGATTTGTCAGTGATCTTTTCGATGCCGGTAGCCAGCAGGTAAGCTTTCATATTTGCAAATGCTGTTTCTCCACCATAGAAAAATGAATTACGATACCCATTTTCAGCCATCAACTGCGGAAGAAATTTCAATTGTTTGAATTTCTCCGGTTGCATAATGATGGAAAAATTTGGCTGCGCCGGAAATCCACTCAACACGTCAGCAAGTCCCTGGTCCGTTCTGAATCCCTGTGAATATATATTGGTGAAGAGCAGCCCATTTTGAATGAGTGTATCAAGATTTGGAGTTATTCCCTTTTCTCCACCCAAAGCTTCAATTACATCAGCAGTAAAACTTTCTAAAAGAAACAATACAATGTTTGGACGGGTAGTGGTTAAGACAGAAATCACAGAATCTTTTTTTACCACATATAGAGCCTCCACTAGTTTTTTTGCTTCTTCCGTATCAAAAAACTGATATGGATTTTTGTACAATGATTTATTATCCTCAGAGATCTTTTTTCCTGCATTCCAGAGTGTATTTACGGCTGCATCATTCACTACCTGGTGTTTTGAAAAATACGCGCTGCTTTCATTGATTGGAATCTGGTGCCATCCACCACGGATCGCTAAAAGGAGCATTCCAAATAGCAGTACCTGCAATCCAATACACTGGACACGGTTTGCAAGTGTCCAATTGAAATGAAAGGTTTGTTTGCGAAAAAAAATCCGATAGAAAAAATAACCGGTTACTACCTGCCCTAATAGCAGTGCAAATAAGATGGCATCATCAGAGAATTTTGTAAACGCGGCCCCTTCATTTGCATACTTTAAATAGTGTATGGCGCGGTAACTCAGCTTTGTTCCCCAGTCTGAATAAATGGCAAGATCAAAAACACAAACAAACGAGGTGATGATGAGTGCTACAATAGTATAAACCAATAAAAACCGTGAATAGAACTGATACCTGGTAAATTGTTGCACCATTAAAAGCACCAAAGGAATTATCACCACATAGCAAATAGCTGAAAGATCAAGCCTGAACCCATGAGAAAAGGATTCTAGTGTTTCTTCGAACGGAATTGCTGAGAATTTGTCAAAAAAGAAAAGAATGAATACGATGCGATTGACCCCAAAAATGATCCACCAGAAGAGGATCATTTTCAAAAGCAATAGGATGTAGTTACGCATGCGAAGGGAAAAACAGATGTAGGAAAAAGGGAGGTTGTAAAATTAGCGGAATAGTTTAAGAATGGAAATGTTGTTATCTCCATAACCTTCGCAAAGTTACTCCATGAAAAGGTTCTTTGCGAAACCGTGTAGTTTTTCAGAATCTATAAAGAATCGCAGACACTCTCAAATTTGATGTGCTATTCCGGCAACGCAAATTTTTCCGGATTACAGGCCGTAACGTCTTTGTAAAAATCAGCAATGATCTTAAAGTCTTTCTGAATATCGCCGCTTGGCATAAACCACGGACCCATACCTGCCTTTTTTTCTTTAAAATCTATGTAGGCCATAATGATGGGGACGTTTGCACCCACGGCAACATGATAGAAACCTTTCTTCCATTTTGTAGTGCGTTTGCGTGTCGCTTCCGGTGGAAATACTACGATAGCAAGTTCATGGGTATTCAGGTAATCGATCATGGCCTCCACCATGCCATTGTGTTTTCCCCTGTCAACAGGCACTCCACCCAGGCTGATAAACATACCTTTTAACGGCCACCTGAACAATTCCTTCTTAGCGAGGTATTTTGCATCAAAGCCAAGGTTTAATTTTGCTCCTGCCCCATAGATGAAATCCCATCCGCTGGTGTGAGGTGCCACAATCATCACGCACTTTTTTAACTCCGGAGGAACATTGGCCCCCAGCTTCCAGCCGCGGAAATTGTAATACCATTTTAGAAACCATTCAAACACAACCGTGATTTTTTTTCAAGATAGAAAAATAATTGCAAGCTCCATCTGCGAATAATTTATTCAGCATGCAGTTTGTTGATTATTTTGTTCCTTCTTTCACTAATGAATTTTTTCATTCCAGTCAAATCATCTTCTATTCATGCCATTCGCTTTGGATCCGGCGAGCAACTTCTCCTTTGCTTTCACGGATTTGGTGAGAGTGCTGAAAAATTCAGGGCACTGCATCCTGCCTTGTCTGAACTTTTCACGGTAGTTGCCATCGACCTTCCTTTTCATGGAGATACAAAGTGGCAGCAGGGTGATTTTTTTCTACAGGAAGACCTTGAATACCTGATCACCTCTATCCTTCATCGCGAACACCACCTACGCTTCTCCTTAATGGGTTATAGTTTAGGTGGAAAAATAGTTTTAGCAACTATTCCGCACTTTGTGTCACAAATTGATGCGGTGATTTTAGCGGCGCCTGATGGTGTCAAAGTTAATGCATGGTACAATATCGCAGTGTATCCGGAATGGGGAAGAAAACTCTTTAACCGTTTTGTAACTCATCCACAGATTGTTTTTACCATCGCAAGAGGGCTAAAGTTTACCGGCTTGCTCAGCGAACGCTTCTTTAAATTTTTGCAGGTGCAAACCAACACGGAAGAAAAGCGACAAAAAGTTTATGACGTATGGATCACGATCAAAGACTTTGAAGTAGAGTTAGAGGAAGTGAAATCATTGCTCAATGAGTACAAAATCAAAAGCTATATATTCATTGGAAAATATGACATGGTGATCACGCAAAAGATCGGGAAACAATTTGCAAGAGGATTACACCAGTGTCAGTATATAGTTTTAGATAAGGGGCATAACCTTATCACAGAATCATTTAATGAACCACTGAAGCAGGCATTGACAAAATGATCGTCTACACAATCATCGTATTGGTGCTTACGGTCATCTATGTATTTATTTTTATTGGATACCTGGCAGGGTGGATGCTGCTACCTGAATTTTCAGTCTCATCGAAAACAGGAACCACGAAAGTTTCCATTATAGTAGCAGCACGAAATGAAGAACTGCATATCAGCGACCTGCTGTGTGACCTCGTTGCGCAATCTTATCCATCACATCTGGTGGAAATACTGGTGGTGGATGATTTTTCAACAGATGATACGGCGTCAATTGTAGAAGCTTTCAACTATCCATCTGTTAAATTATTACAACTCAAGGAAGTTATTAAAGATGAATACCCTGGCAGCAGCTATAAAAAGAAGGCACTCGAAATGGGCATTGCAGCAGCCTCCGGTGAACTGATACTCACCACTGATGCGGATTGCAGGATGAAGAAGGACTGGTTGAATACAATGGTTAATTTCTATGAGCAGAAACACTGTCATATGATTGTGGCACCTGTTTCATTTACCGGTGAAACTACTCTTTTCGAAAGATGGCAATCGCTCGATTTTCTTGGAATGATCGGCATTACCGGCAGTACGCTTCAGTTCAATTTTCCGGCCATGTGTAATGGAGCCAACCTCGCTTTCCGAAAAAAATCATTTGCGGAAATAAACGGATATAGTGGAATCAACCATGTTGCTTCAGGTGATGATGTCTTGCTGATGCATAAGATGACGAAACAATGGAAAGGAGGTGTGCGTTTTTTGAAAAGTAATAAAGCCGTGGTTTACACCTTTGCACAACCTGATCTTAAATCCTTTATTCGACAGCGTATTCGCTGGGCATCCAAATCAGGATCCTATACCGATAAGCGCGTTACTATTAATTTGATGCTGGTGTATCTGTTCAATATTTCTATAGTGATTACTGCCTTGTTGTGTTTTTTCAATTCAACATATTGTGTACTGCTTTCCCTGCAGCTTGTGTTAAAAATGATTGTTGAATTTCCCTTCCTTTCTACCGTTGCAACATTTTTCAAAAGACGACGGCTGTTAGCGTTATTTTTACCGGCGCAATTCCTGCACATCCTTTATATTGTGGTAATTGGCACATTGGGAAATACTGTGAGAACAAGCTGGAAGGGAAGAAAAATCTGATAGAAGCAATTGTAATGCAGGGCTTTTCTTTTCACTGGTTGATTCTTTATGGAAATAATATTCAACATTAATTGAAGAATTCATTTTAACCTGATCGATGAGTACATTAACTGAATCGGAATTTTTGGTGCTGGATGAATTGTATTTCGTTACTTCTTACCAGGAAATTTTACAAGAGGTAAGGATGGATGAAAATTCGCTGCGCAGTACACTGATCAGCTTACTGGAAAAGGGATTTGTGGTACAATTGAAATACAATGAGTCAATGAAAGATTTCGAGAAGCTGGAAAAACCGGACCTTCCTATATTGCAGCATTCCAGCTATGTTGCATCACGACAGGGATTATTGATTCACAACAGCCGCAATTGATGTTATTCAAAAGGAAACCAGTAGCTATTCCGGATAAATATGAAACTCCTTTTCTTTTGGCATGGAGGCGTTTGCGAAAGAATAAACTTGCACTGGCAGGATTATCTTTTATAGGTCTCAGTTTTATGGTGGCAATGTTGGGTTACCTGATTACTCCGGATTCAACACCCAATGCAAATTATATGTCGCCTGAGGTGGCTTTGCAGGGGCCGGGATTTAAGCAACAATTCCTATTGGTGAAGAAACAGGATGCTGTAGAAAAGGAAAACATATGGACCAGGATGATAACGGGTGAAGAACCCTTGTTTAATAGTATTCCGATCACCGGTTATCAGTTTGTAGAAGAGCAGATAATGGTCAATCTTTTTCGTGGAGAAGGAGTTGCACAAAAAATGATAGCGTATGATATCCGTACTGTGGTAAAGGGCGTAGTTGACACCACTCTCCAATTGTCTGAAGCAACCATAAAAAGTTTGCAGCTCCAAATAGTGGAGCATCAGCTCATCACCAAAAAATTCATGCTGGGAACAGATACGTACGGCCGGGATATATTAAGCAGGTTACTTATTGGTGTTAGGGTATCCCTTGCAGTTGGTTTTATGGCTGTGATTATTTCATTACTTATCGGAACATTTCTTGGCGCAATAGCCGGGTACTACCAGGGCCGCGTGGATGATGCTATTATGTGGATCATTAATATTGTATGGGCCATACCAACACTGTTATTGGTATTTGCCATTACACTGGCATTGGGAAAAGGATTCTGGCAAATATTTGTAGCCGTGGGATTAACAATGTGGGTGCAGGTAGCGCGCATTGTTCGCGGACAGGTGATGAGTATTCGTGCTATGGAGTATGTGGAAGCCGCGAAGAGCCTTGGCTTCAGGGATGCAAGAATTATTTTTCGGCATGTGTTGCCGAATACCATTGGTCCCGTACTTGTAGTAGCGGCATCCAATTTTGCAACAGCTATACTGGTAGAAGCAGGATTGAGTTTTCTTGGCATTGGTGTGCAGCCACCTGTACCATCATGGGGTTCTATGATCAAAGAGAATTATGGATTCATCATTTCCAGCAATCCAATGCTCGCACTTGCACCGGGCATTGCCATTATGCTGATGGTGCTTGCATTTAATTTATTGGGAAATGGATTGCGGGATGCTTTGGATGTGAAAACAAAAACAGAAAGATAGTAGATTGCAGCGTTTTACTTTTCATGAAAACTACACCTATTGACATAGATCAAAAAGTGGAGGAACTCGAACAGGAGTTGCGTGTAAAGGAGCGTGAACTGAATTCATTGCTGCAGATCACGCAGGCCATCAACAACAATACCTCATCGCATGGATTGTTGCGGATATATGAAAGCCTCCTGGTAAAGCAGATCGGCGTTGGAAAAGTTGCTGTATTTATTTATTCCGAAGACTGGGTATGCACGAATTCATTTGGCATTGAAATGAAAGATGCGGAAGAGAGGATCAAGAAATACCTGTTGTCTTTTAAACAAATAACGAACCTGGAAAAAACGAGTCATGCACTCGCAAAATATTTTGATGTAGTGGTACCTGTATATCACAAGGACACTCCGCTTGCATTCACATTGTTGGGTGATTTTCGGAGCGACATTCACTTTTCCCTCGATGAGAAGCTGAACTACATACAAACCATTTCGAATATCATTGCAGTGGCCATCGAGAATAAGAGATTATACAAGGCGCAGGTAAAACAGACAATGATGAAGTCTGAACTGGAAATGGCAGGCCAGATGCAGACCATGCTGATTCAGGGTAAGCTTCCGGACGATGAACGGATATCTATTGCAGGAGTCTACCTTCCTCACCAGGAGGTGGGTGGCGATTACTATGATTACATTGAACTGAACAAGGAAGAGTGCATTTTTTGCATCGGTGATATTTCCGGAAAGGGAGTGGCCGCAGCATTGCTCATGGCCAATTTCCAGGCAAGTGTACGTTCATATGCTGAGCAGCAACCATCACTCAGCGCATTGATTCAGAGCCTTAATGCAAGAGTAAATGAAATCACCAATGGCGAAAAATACATTACGTTTTTCATCGCAAAATTCAATTTCGTAACAAGGGAATTGCAATACATTAATGCAGGACATAACCCCGCTGTTTTGTATTATGATGGTGAATCGCGACTCTTGCAGGAAGGTTGCACCATACTTGGCATGTTTGAAAAGCTGCCGTATGTGAATGTTCAGACAGTCACACTAAAGAATAAATTCATCACCTTTTGCTATACGGATGGACTGACCGATATAGAAAATGACCAGAAGCAGGCACTTGATATAAAAGAGATTATCTCGCTGATGGAAAAGAATGCTACCCTTACACCATCTAAACTGAATAAAAAAATTGTTGATTACCTGGTGGCGTTCAAAGGCACTCGCCTGATCAGTGATGATATCAGCATGCTGACCTGTATGGTCCATTGATTCTTACAACGCTAGAAATCAGTTTATTTCAGAGGAATCATTTCTTTCCGCAACCGTTTATTGCGGATATCCTGGTTCACAATCAGTGCAACACAGATAAAGAAAAATGAACCGATCTTATCGGTTTCAATAAGATCGCTGAGCATGGTATTCACATAAATGATGACCAGGCAAAGTAATACGGCCATGATATACCGCTTTTCTTCTCTGTCTATTGTTTCATGATAAATCCGCTGTGCCTGTATCAATAATAAAATCGTAAACGCAATGAAGATCAGCAATCCGATAATGCCCTGTTCAGTAAGCAATAAAATAAAATAATTATGAACCGACGATCGCTCCGGATTTTCACTTACATAGGTTTTGAATCCTGTTACGGTAAAAGATTTATAAAAGAAATAAAAATTACCGGGTCCATAACCCATCAGCGGTTTGTCAAGCCACATACGAACCCCTGCAATCCAGCGGTACACCCGCTCTGCACTTGAAACATCTTCACCTTCAAAAGTAGAGAGCAAATGATCCTCCAGTTCAGGGTGATAGATGGTGTGTTCAAAATCCGGTTCATAATTCAGGTATTCATTATGAACGCTCATGAACACAAAAAATCCAACCATGGCTGTAAGACCGGCAGCGAGCAACCAGGTTGTCAGCTTTGTTCTTATAACGAAATACATGATACATGCAGTCAGCAGCGATAGCCAGGCAGAACGTGTATAGGCAAAATAAATAGCTACCAGCAGCAGTACAAACGCAACAAGCAGGAAGCGTCGCGTAAACGACCTTCGTTTATACCAGCCAATGGCGAGCACTACAAAAGGCATCATCTGGGCAAGTGTGCAGGCATAGTTTACATGATTGCGAAAGAATGGGATCATCTGTTCATTCACCGACTGAAAAGAAAAATCTTCTCTTGAATGACGGATAAGACTGTAGGCAGCCGTAAAAAGCAATGGTATGAGGATACACCAGAAAGCTATTTTAAATGTTGACACATCTTTAATGATGAGGCCGGTCACAAATACAAAGGTGATGATGTACCATGTTTTTGCAAGAGAAAACTTAACCGAAACAAGCGGATCGGAAGAATAGACGGTAGCAATCAATATCCAGCAATAATGGATCAACAATAAGAAGATTATAGGATGCTTCAGCACCTCTTTGTCAAGCACCGAAGGTTTGGCGACAATTGTTGCTAAAAAAAGCAACATAATCCCTGCTATCAATGGCTCAGTAGGAAAATCTGTTGCAAACCCACCCG
Organism: Chitinophagales bacterium; assembly: GCA_039919825.1. Classification (GTDB taxonomy): domain Bacteria; phylum Bacteroidota; class Bacteroidia; order Chitinophagales; family UBA10324; genus JACCZZ01. The sequence continues at coordinate 11,730 of JBDSEW010000340.1, forward strand.
GCAATCCGACTTCTGTAGATACTGGAATCAGAAAAAGTAACAGGAAATAGATGAACCTGAAATCATTGATGCTCAGGTACAAAAACAGAATACCACAGGGAATCAGCATCAGCAGGTAGTACTCTGTATATATGCTTATAAATGAACAGGCCAGTAGCAGCCCACCGAATACATAAAACAGGTTCAACCAGAATTTTTCAATCGGTTGCTTGCTTCCTGCTATCAGGTTCGAATGCTCATTACGAATCATTAACTACAAGTGATTCCTGTGAATAAAGGTTGTTTTTTTTAGCGGATAGCGTATAATCAATTCAAAATCATACTGGAAATGACGGGTACAACACATAAAAAAAGATCAGGAAGAGGTCTGCACCTTTTCGGAATCTTTCATAAATGCAATCCTGAAACTCCTGAAGCGCTCAATCATTAAAATGGTGAATGCGGATAACACGAAGCTAACCAGGAGAGTACCCAGCACAATCAACCAGCGTACGGGTTTCGATTTTCTCTCCGCTTTAAATGCTTTTTCCAATACATATACTGTCGGCACTGTACTATTGATAGTAGCTTTGTATTGCTCATATTCAATCATGTTGTTGTTCAACTCACGGATTGCTCCCTTTTTTTGTTCTTCAAGCACTTTCACTTTTTCTGTGGCCTGGTCAAAACTTGCACCCTTCTCAGCCCGCAACTTGCTCACCTGGCCAGGCAGATCCTGGATATTGCTGTATAAACTGTATTCCTGCTTCAGCTTAAAGATGGTATCACCGAGTGCCTGCAACTGACCTTGTTTTTCCTTCAGTTTCACGTCGTAAATGGAAAGTATCTTTTGCTTGTTGTCGTTTAATAATGCCTGGTTGGTTTCGTCAATTTTTGTAACAATTGCATTGGCCATATCTGCAGCCATCTGCGGATCTCGGTCAAACACGGTTACTTCAATAGCACCCCGGTCATTCTTTTCGAACGTATAATTACTGTGCAATTCCTTCAGGACGGCCTCCACCGGGTATTTTGACCTGGTGGAATCTATCTTATAGTGTTTAAACAAATCGAATTTCTGAACAATGAACATTTTCAATGGCACTGAACCTGCAATAGACAGAATGCGGTCTACATCAGCAGCAGTTCCAAAGTATCCCTGGGCATTGTCGCCAAAGAGGTTGGAGCTTTGTGTAAGGTTGGGGTTGAGCGGGTAAATAAGGGAAACAGATTCATAATAAGGAGGCATAATATGAGGATCAGTGATCACCACGCTGCCAACAACTCCTATTCCCATCACAATCAATAAGGGCTTGCGCCATTTCCATACAAGCTTCAGGAATTCGATCAGATTTAACGAATTATTCATCTGGGGTTTAAAAAATTTCCGGCAAACCTACAGGAATTCATCCCAATTCCAAAAAACTTACACTTTAAGTTTTCCAGTATATGGTATGTTTTTCAGGGATTTATGGCATTTGACGGAAGTGGCAGGGTGTAAAATGTGAGGTTAAATTAACCCTTCCAATGGCGCAGGGTAGCTTTAAACAGGTGGTATCAGTTTACGGAGTTAGGTAATCAGGGTTAATAAAAGCAGTCATCACGTGTTACTGCTGCTTCTGAGTAACGGTAGTATTTTCCGGATTTCAATAAGTCCCAAAAGCGTGGCAAGTGCTACCGAAATGATTGATAATACTGTCATTACCACGATCCAGTGCACATTCCAGAGTGAAGCGGAGAGAAACATGCCATAACATCCCACAACAAATACCAGCAGCCGAAGCAGCAACGGAAAATTGGGTTTAAAACGAAATATCCTTACCGAAAGTAAAAAGTTGAGAATTCCAATGGTGACATTGGTAATGCATGCAGCCAAGGCGGCTCCCCATGCGTGGCTTACAGGTATAAGCGCCAGGTTAAGGCTGAAATTCAGCACTACAGCCACTCCCGAGATCAGGATGAGCTCCTTAAGGTTGCCATTGGCAGTTAACAGGGTACCGAAGATGTAAACGGTGGCTGTACCCAGGAAGCTGTAGATAAGGATGGAAAGGATAGCGGATGAATAGGTTGTTGCATCGTGGTAAAGCAGCATCATGATGGGTTCTGAAAAGAAAGACAGGGCGAGGCAAATAATGAATGAAAAAATAAAGATGACGGTAAAGCTGGCTCTCACAAGGGTTTCTATATTTTGTTTCTTTCCCAGCATCCGCGAAAAAATAGGCAACAGCAATACCGCAAAGAGGTACCCGAATTGGTTGAGAGCGTCGAGCAGTCGGTAGGCAGAAGCGTAAATCCCGGCCTCTTGGGCTCCTGTCTGAGGTAGCAGTTGCTCAATCATCACCCCATCGATGCGGGAATAAATAGCCATCATCAATATCAGCAATGCAAACGGGAATGACCGCCTGAATAAACGGGAGGCAAAATTCAACGAAAAATGAAAATGAAACCAGCCGCTCACATGAATGATGTAACCCAGCGCAAAAAGCAGTGTGAGCAGGTAAGCAACGGTTTGTGAATAGATAAAATATTCAATTTTAAACTGTGAACGAAAAGAGGGAACCAGCAATAAGGTGCCGCAGATCACAATCATGAGGGCTTTATCCAGCACTGAGATAATGCTGTCGGTTTTAAAATGATGCAATGCGGAAATATTCGAACGGGAATACACAATGAGTGAGGCAAGTGCCTGGTTTAAACCGATCATTCCCAGCAGGTATATTTCAAAAGGAGAGTAATGGATCACGAAACCGAGCAGTAACGTGATGATCAGATATACCGCGGTAAGCAGGACCTTGATACTGAAAATATTGGAGAGATAATCGGTGAGCTCATTTTCATTCTGAGCAAGGTGACGGTTATTGTAATTGCTGATGCCGGCATCCAGCAATATTTGGGTGAGCATGGACAAGTTGAAAAGGACGAAATAAATACCATAAGCAGATGACCCCACCACATTCTGTACTGTGCGGTCAATGCCTAAGATCCAAATCGGTTTTATCAGGACATTCAGCGCAACCAGGAATACGAGATTTCTGAAAAATAATTTTTGCATGCAGCAGCTGAGGTGTTGGTTTCAGGATATTTTTTGCAGGAATTGAATGATGAAACGCACACAAAGGTAAAATGTCCTGCTTTTCTATCGGGAAAAAATAATCGGGAGCCTGGTTGCCGGAGCAGGAGCCAGGACGTCAAGACGTAAGACTCAAGAAGGAAGGACTTTAGACATAAGACGTTAGATAACCATTGGACCATCGTAATTCTTAATTTCTAATTCGTAATTAATTCCCCCATGCAACCGAATACACCATAAGTTTTATCTTTCAAACGTGAAGATTGCTGTTAACACCCGTTTTTTGCTCAAAAATAAGTTGGAAGGTATAGGTTGGTTTACCTATGAATCATTGAAGCGTATTACGCAGCAACATCCGGAGCATGAGTTTACATTTCTATTCGACCGTCCTTTTCCGGAAGAATTTATTTTTTCTTCCAATGTCACAGCAAAAGTTATTTTCCCACAGGCGCGCCATCCTTTATTATGGTACTGGTGGTTTGAACATGCTGTACCCGCCACCCTGAATAAAATCCGACCTGATATTTTTTTATCTACTGATGGATACTTATCCCTTAAATCTTCTTTTCCGCAGGTAACCGTCATCCACGACCTTGCCTTTGAGCATTTTCCGGATCATGTAAAGGCACTTACAGCACGATACTACCGCTATTACACGCCACGCTTTGCAAAAAAAGCGAGACGGATCGCCACAGTTTCTGAATATTCAAAGCAGGACATTGTGAATCTTTATGGCGTTTCCCCTGACTGTATTGATGTAGTGTACAATGGGTCAAATGAATTATTCAGACCATTGCAATCTTCAGAAAAGGAGCTGGTGAAAAAGGAATTCACAGGTGGTAATCCTTATTTCATTTATGCAGGTGCATTGCAACCACGAAAAAATATCATTCGTCTTTTTCTCGCTTTCGATGCATTCAAGAAAAAAAACAGAGGCAATATAAAACTGGTGATGGCCGGCAGAAACTGGTCGTATCATGAAGCGATGAAAATACATGCGGCTATGCAGTTTAAGGAGGATGTGATCTTTCCGGGTCACCTCACACGAATGGACCTGTCGCGGCTCATGGCTTCTTCCCTGGCTTTGGTATACGTATCACTTTTTGAGGGCTTTGGAATTCCTATTGTAGAAGCAATGAATTGTGATGTTCCTGTGATCACTTCCAACATTTCCTCAATGCCTGAAGTAACCGGTGCTGCAGGATTATTGGTTGATCCTTATTCAGTGGATGATATTGCCGGCAAAATGGAAATTATATATCTAGACGAAAGACTCCGCCAAAACCTCATTGAAAAAGGAAAACTACAACGACAAAAGTTTACGTGGCAGCAAACCGCTGATCAGTTATGGGAATGCGTAGTGAAGGCAATGAAAGAAGAGCAAGGCAAACCCAGGTAATCTTAAAATTCAGAAGATGGTATGGCTGCGTTGAGGAAACATTTTGACATTGCTTCTACTTCTTGTCCTTCAACTTCATATACTGCTCCTTTTTCTTCTTGTCAAACTTTTCAATAGAATACCGCAGCATCGTTCTCGGCATCGTGGCGGCATACTTATCAAGAAAGCCCATCAGTTGTTGCGGATTTTTATCTCCTGCAAAACGCAGCATCCAACCAACACCTTTATGGACTAAGTCTTCTTTATCCTTCCGCAGTATTTCTGCAATTTTAAAAGTGTCTTCAACTTCTCCCTGCCTGATGAAGTAGCAGGTGCCCAGTATAGCAGTTCGTCGCTCAAACTGATTTTTAGATTTGGAAAGCTGATACAAAATTTTTCTGGGTTTGTCGAAGAGATAACTGCCTACCATGTGTAAGCAGCCGAGGTCAACAAGGTCCCAGTTATTCACCCTGTCGTGACGTCGCATGTAAAGATCAAAATGTGTTTTTCGCGTAGCTTCAGTTGTTTTTTTATTTCGTGAAGCTTTGTCCATAATGCTCATTGCTCCGGCTCTCAGCTCGTGGATGGGGCTCTCCATCAATTGTTCAAGGTCTTCCACCGGCATAGCAATAAATTTGGCGGCAACGGCAAATAACTTTCCCATTTTCACACCCATGAACTGGTCGCCTTCACCATATTGTCCTTCTTCACTTTTAAAGTAACGCTGAATTTTTTTGAGTTCTTCCGCGGACTGATGTGTCTTCAATTCTTTGATGAATTGTTTTGACGAGTGATTAGCATCAGGAGCAGCCATTTGAATGTTTGTCTTCTTCGCCACAATTTTTTTTATTGAAGATATTAAGTTGTTTTGAAATGCTCATCTGTATGAGTAATGCAGAAAATGGATAGCTTGAAATCCGGGCACTTCGGCTCCGCTCAATTAACTTAAGTTCTGAGGTACTGTTCAGCGGCCCTGAGAAAATCTGCTACAAAGGCGCAAAGCCACAAAGAAATACACTGAAATAGATACAATACTTTGTGTATTCGTGTTTTCGCAGCATAAATTTGCTTACTTCGAACAACAAAATATAAGGGCACTGAATAGTAACCTCCTGAGCGAAGCCGAAGAGCGAATTCGGCGGTGCTGACTTATTTCAGAAAGATTTCTTATCGCATCGTCACTTGGGCATCTTGCTGAAATCCATGTACAGCACATTCCAGCGATGACCATCGATATCCATAAAACCAAACCCATACATCCAGCCCTGGTTATCGCCGGGTTCGTTGTAAACAGATCCGCCGGCAGCCACCACCTTACGTGCTAATTCATCCACTTCCTCCCTGCTCTCAGCATCAATGGAGAACAATACTTCCGTTCCTTTTTTCGGATCTGTAATTTCATTTGAAGTGAATCCCCTGAAAATTGTTTCCGGAAAAAGCATGACCACTACATTTTTTTCACCAACAAAAAGGCTTGCGCCATTTTCGCTGTTACCATACTGTGTATTGAGCGTAAAGCCGAGTTGTACAAAAAAATCTCTTGATTTATTGATGTTTTTAACGGGCAGGTTGATCCAGATTTGTTTGATCATTGTTTTGTTTTTTTTAAGTTGGAAATTTGGTGATCATTTATTGTTGTTGCTTGATGATACTACATTCCCGTTGCTTAATTTACTGAGCAAGTAATTCGTCGAGCTGAAGGAAACCCTCATTCATTCCTTTTTCCATTCCCGATTTCACCATACCATCACGGTCTGCTACCGAACGAAAAACAGATTGAATAGTAAGCCGTGTCCTGTTATGGGGAAGTTCTTCAAACGCTGCTGTATCCAGTGATACATGTCCGCGTTCCGGCAATCCTTCAAATTCAAAGGTCTGTATCATTCTTACAGGAGCAGTAATTTCATGTAACACACCATTGAAGCCGAATTCATTTCCGTTTTCATCGGTATGCACATAACGGTAGGAGCCGCCGGAACGGGGATTATAATAATCAATCTTCATCTTCATGTTTTTCGGGCCCAGCCATTGGATCAACAGCTTGGGATCTGAAAATGCAGTAAACACCATCTCACGCGGCGCATCAAATTCGCGGGTGATGAAGAGTTCCTGTTTGCCTGGTTCGGCTTTTACATTGGTTTGATTTTTACTTGCCATGGTTACCTTTTTTTTTCTTTGTTTTTAAGTTGGTTAATAAATTATCGAGCTCATCGAAACGGTTTTCCCATAATTTCCTGAAAGGCTCAATCCAGTCGGCTACGGCACTCAGCTTTTCCGGCTGCACTATGCAATAACGCTCCCTGCCTTTTTGAAGGATCACAATCAACCCGCATTCCGTCAGTATTTTAATATGCTGTGAGATAGCCGGACGGCTTACCGTGAAATTATCTGCTATTGCATTCAGATTTAAACGCTTGTTTGCCACGAGGTTTAAAATATCCCGCCTTGTAGGATCCGCAATGGCCTGGAACACATCTCTTCTGATCTCCATAGTTTAATTGTGTAAGTAAGTGGTTACAAATGTATGTGTAAGTATTTACTTACGCAAATTATTTTTAAAATAAAATGGAATATTACTGTTACTCGGCAGAGATTATATTCACCAAACGGCGCTACTTCCCTGTTTCTATTCTCAGAAAGTGCTACCGATAAAACCTGCCATATCCCAAACGGGAAAACAGGGAATGATGGTTGCAAATAATTCAGCCTGGGCCATAAGGTAAATGGCTGAGGCGGCTATACCCAGCCAGCTGACCCATTTTGGAAAAAATTTGTTGCTGTTCACCTACCAACAGAAAAGATGCTACAAAGACACCAAGAAATAAAGTGAAAGTGATTTAAAACTTTGTGCCTTCTTGCCTTAGTGGCATAAATCAGATTACTTAGAACAACAAATTACAAGGGTACTGAACAGTAACAAATATTTTTATACTATTCTACTAAAATCCAAAATGGTAGCAGTCGTGCTACAATGCCGGGCTGTAAAATTGTGAAAGCTAAATTGCGAAAGAATAAAGAGGCCATTGTTTTTCAAACTGGAAGGCTCGTAGCTGAAATTTTCGATTTAGAATTTTGTTTTCGAAACGAATTTCATGAACGGTATCCTGTTTTTTCTTTATTTGGAGAATTCTCCAAAGTGCCAGAGAATTCCGGAAGGATCATGTAAAAAACATTCTTTCCCCCAATCGTATTTGCAAATGGGGACTAATTTTACATTTTCATATTTGGTTGTCAGGTCTAAAGCGGAAAGTTCGTTCCAATAACGGCTAACATCATCCACTTCTAAAAAAATCATAGTGTTGTCAATCCAATCCTTTACATAAGCATCCTGCAGGTAAAACCCGAACTTCTCTGTATTGAAGTAAGACATGTTCGGACTCAAAACATTTTCATGGAAACCCAGGTCGCTGTAGAATTTCCTCGACACTTCAAAGTCTTTAGCTCCGATGAATGCTCGAATTGATTTGGCATTATGCTTCATTGATATGAATGTTTATTGTTGTTTTCTTATTGTGAAACAAGTAGCATTTTCAATTCCGAATATTTATTTTCAAGTTCATCTTCTTTAGATAGTATTGCCCTTAGCGCCTCAAGACCTGAAATAAAATTCGTTGTATGCTTCGGATTGCTACAGATATTGTTATGGTGCCAGGTCATTACGAAGTCCTCAAAGTGTTTTGGTGTAAATCCTGTCTCATAGGTTACTTTTCACCTGTTTGTTGGTAGGCGTAATAAAGGTAACCAAATGATGCGCTTTTTATGCTTGCGTTCTGTATCTTTTCCACCGCAAAAAAAGATCAGGTAAACATGGATACATCAGAAGAGCAAAAAAGCATTTTCCCAAGGGGTGAAAAGGCTCCTCCTGAATATTTCACGGGAACGGTATGGCTTAAAGTGTTAGTTCCAAATGATGCAAAGTTGAATTGCCAGGTAGGCAATGTGATTTTTGAACCGGGTGCAAGAAATAACTGGCATACGCATCCTGGTGGACAAATCCTGGTTGTTACAAGTGGTACGGGTTATTACCAGGAGAAAGGCCAACCGATACAGTTGCTTCATCAGGGAGATGTTGTTAAAATTCTTCCCGAAGTTCTGCATTGGCATGGTGCTTCGGTGGATAGTGAATTTACCCACATTGCCATTAATCCCAATACTCAAAAGGGAATTGTGGAGTGGTTGGAGAAAGTAACAGACGAGGAGTACCATAACTTTTAATAAAGCTTACAAGCTGTATTAAAAATAAGGTGGGATGGTAAAAGAGCCACTCCGTAAATTATATTAAAACTCAGGGTCTATTATCAGGCATCAGGAAACACCTCTTTAGTTCTTTTTTCCATCTCAGCAGCTATCACCTGTCCGTCTTCGCCCTGTTCTCTGAGCCGCACTATTATATTGTCATAACTTTTAGCATCTCTATCCTGGCTTAATTTAAAAACGGTGTCCATTTCCTGTACTTCAATTTCAAAAGCCACAATCGCCTTCATCAGTTTTTGCATATACGCTGAAGGAAGGTTATCAAAAATAGTTGCAGACTGTTGGTTATAGTTTTCGAAATGAAGGGTTGTCTTTCGAAGCACATCAACTAATGCGTCGTCGTCCAGGAACCTGATAATGCCTTTCGCATGTATGCTCATGTAGTTCCAGGTGGAAGGTGTAAAAGGATTGCTATACCATGTACCGCTAACATACGTGTGATGGCCGGTAAAAACGACAAGCACGTTTTCATTATGCAGGAAGGCTTTATGATGATCTGTATTTTTCATGATATGTCCCCTCAATATTTTCCTTCCATCTTTTTCTTCAATAAAAACCGGCAACTGTGTAGCAACAGGTTTGTTTTCTAAGTCGCTTCCGGTTAAAAACGCAAATGGATACCGGTCAATAAATTCTTTAACTATTTGTTCATTTTTTTCTTTGTGATAGGGGAGGTCGTACATGCTACTGAGTTTATTGTAAGGTATTAATTTAGTGTCGTTAACTGCTTGCAGCCATATACCGTATTAGCGGTTTGAGCTATTGAATAAGACACCCGAAATGAAAATTGCTGTGGGGGTTACACTTTTCATCTGTCGTAACATATCTGGTGGTTAGGTTATAACCTGGTCAAACTGCCTGAGTGATTGTATTTCTGTAAAAGACATTAGTTTACCTATCAATACTTTCATTTCCGGATCAGCCATTGATGCCATAAACTTATCTTTTGATTGAACCCATATGGTTGTTATGCAAATAAAGTTTGGAGCCTTTGCTCCCGGAGTTGCTAACCCTTTACGCACTTCAAACTTCACGCAGTTGTCACCAAGTATTTCCACATATTCAGTAATTAAAGTTTTTGCATAAATTTCAAAGTCAAATAATGCGCCCTCCTTGTATGGGTAAAGAATTGTCCAGGTGTAAAGTGCGGTTGAATTTTTATCTTCCATGTAAAAATGGTTTTAGAGATGCTTGCTCTTTCAGGTTTTCCAGCGCCTTTAATTATTACTTTGGGAACTGCTGTTATAGGGCATTTTTTATTATTTTCTTTTCGAGTTTTTGTCCTGATTTGAAATAAACAGTCAAAATGTAAACTCCGTTGCTTATTTGCTCACAATTCAAGTTTAATTGACTTGTTTTTATAAGTATTTTTCCTGTCAAATCTTTTAGTTCAACTGTCTCAATAGGTTGCTCTGATTGTATTGTTAATTTATTTTGGACTGGATTTGGAAATACATTTATTTGAGTTGTAGTGCTTACCTCATTAATAGAAGTTACTAACCTATAGTCACATGCAATTAGTTGAAAACTCGTATCGATTTGGTCGTCAGAGTAGCATCTGATTGGCCCACCTGCTTCAGGAATTATAACAGCTCTTGGAAAGAACCAATCAAGTCCGCCAATCCTGTCCATGAAATAGCCCCCGTTGTAAAATTGAAATTCATCTAACGCAATTGTTCTGTATTTTTTAAGAGAAATTCCGTCTATAATTACGGTTTCTACAGTGTCAATAACTAATCTGTAAGTGCTGTCTGTTTCCGATGGCAACGGTTCTGGAAAATCAAGGGTCAAAGTATCTCCTTGCTGAGCATTAAAAATATAGATTGCCTGAAATCTTGCCATTTGAAAATTATAGCTAAAAGCTGTGTCAGATTGTTCATAGACAAAAATGGGGTCAAATGTCACAGTGTCTCCATTGAATTTGTAATAAGTTCTAACAATTTTATGCGTAGTCACATCATCTATAACTGTGTCTGCCACACTTTGTAAATGTAAATATTCTGAATTTGGTGGTGCTGCTCCACCTGCGTGTTCACTGTAATACCATTGTGTCCCGATTGAACCAAAATTCTGTCCGAACAGGAAAGTTGTAATGGTCAATAAAAAGGTTGTCAGTAATAGTTTCTGTTTCATTGTCATGTTGTTTTTAAAATACCCTGTAACAACCGTAAATCCGCAATGAAGATAATTAAATGATGAGGGTTTATAATTGTAATCTGTATCTCTATAAAAATTCAATCCTTTTGCAAAATTCAAATCTTCAGCGAACCTCTGAAGCCCCTGGCGGCATAGTAGGATTCTGCGCCGTTGTGATACAAAAAGATAGTGTCGTAACGGCGATCACAGAAGAGGGCACCGCCAAGTTTTCTGATTTCAGCGGGTGTTTTTATCCAGCTCGATGTTTTTATATCGAAATTTCCAAGTTGCTGGAGCTGCCGGTATTGTTCTTCCGTTAAAAGCTCAATGCCCATGTCAGCGGCCATCTCTGTGGCACTATTTTCCGGTTTGTGTTCTTTCCTTGACTCCAGCGCTTCATGATCGTAACAAACACTTCTGCGGCCTTTAGGGCTTTCTGCTGAACAATCATAAAAAATATATTCGTCCGCCTTTTTATCATAACCAATAACATCGGGTTCACCCCCGGTTTTTTCCATTTCATCGAGTGACCATAGTTTTTCAGCACGAACTTCCAGCCTGACTTGTACTTTAGCCCATTCAATACCTTTATGGTGGTTCCTGTTTTTTTCAAAACGGGCTTTCAATACGCTGAGTAGTTCTTGGGTTTGTTCTGGTGACAGCTTCTTTTTCATGCGATTTATTTATGGTTATCTGAAATGGTTTTCCATCCACTGTACTAATCTTCCAATCCTCTTCCATCGAGCATTTGCTCCATGTATTTTTCAATCCTTGCCTCGCGGGTTTTGGATTGTTTCGCCGAAGCAAAATAAAGCAGGTATCCTCTTTGCCGTCCGGGTGTCAATGCATAAAAGGCTTTTTTCAACGCAGTATCCTTATCTAGTTTGTTTTGAAACTCTTCTGTCATCTTAAATTCTTTGACCTTTTTAAATGGCACTTTCAAACCGGCTTCTTCCACTTCAACAGCTTCGTAGATATAAGCCTTCAAAGTTTTTTCAATCTTAAGTATTTGCTGAAGACTGGTAAACCGGAGCTGGCGCGCTGCCTGCACATTTTCCGTTTGCTGAATCAGGATACCCTTTTTATCCTCTAGCAAGGCACCTTTGAAAAACAACACTGCACAGTATTCTTTGAAGACATGTATTAGAACAATATTCTTCTTCTCAAACGCGTAACAGGGACAACCCCACTTCAATTCTTCGATCAAATCACAGTCGAGAATGATCGTTCTCAGTT
>JBDSEW010000348.1:0-6335 GCA_039919825.1 Chitinophagales bacterium
GTGCAAAAAGGGATGCGCATGAATTTTTCAGATGATGATTATCAGTCCAGTGTTGTTGCAACTTTGAACTATGCAGAAGTTCCTTTGCTGTTAAAAGGTGTTTGGGGAACTGAAAAGCAATTCACGGTTTTTGGAGGACCTGCTTTTTCCTATGCGATCAGCGGCACAGTAAGAAGTAAAGAGGTGTACAACGGTGAAAAAACCAAGGACAAGGAAAAAATAGATTGGGATGATATAGATTTTAACCGGTTTGAAGCAAGTGCACAATTGGGTGTGGGTGGTTCTTTAAAAGCCGGAAGAGGATCGGTGGAATTGGAAGCACGATATGAATACGGGATTACCAATTTGTCAAGTGATGAAACCAGCGAGGATAAAATTTCGAATCGGGGCGTTGCCATTTCTGTGGGATATACCATACCGCTGAGTGGTAAAAAGTAGAAACGCCTTCGAATTCGTATCATCACTAAGAGCATTCACATAAAAAAGGGGATCGTTTCTGAGTGATGGCACGAATTTGTTTAAAAATCCTCAGCCGCAAAAAGTCAGATTGATTTCCGCAAGACTGAGTTATCATCAAACCATTCCTTGCATTAGCATTTTAACAGATCTGCTGAGATGTTTTGACAAAATAAAATAAGGAATGATCCCTGTAAAAGATTCTTATTGGCTGTTATGTCGTGCGAACGATGTAGCGTATAGCAGCAATCGAATACAATGGAATACCAAAAGGATTGCATATAGTGAAATAGGGTTGAAAGGAAAAAGCATTCCGAGAAAAATATTCCTGCATCAACCTGATCTCCGGTGTCATAAATTACATACGACAAAAAAAGGAATGATTATATTTCAGTTTCCATTCCTTTTCATGAAAAAATTACTCTTTAATTTCTGGAATCTGCTCACACTGGAGCATGATCCACTTTTCGATGTGGAATTCAAGCTGGAGTTTGTGAGAACGGAACTGCTGCGGGTGAACATGATGATTTGGCTGATTCTTTTTGGTTGTGGAACAGGGCTTTTTACATTTTTTTTCATTCATGAAGATGAAGTGTTTGAACTGATAAAACCAATCATTGGTTCTCTTTCATTGCTATTGATGGGTATGCTTTTCTATGAATTGCTTTGCAGGAGCTATATTCTTCACTGCCTTCGCATAAAACAACGGCTTAATAAGTGGTTCAGTTTTGGCAATTTGTTTATTGAAGCCAGTTTCCCAACCATGATCATTGCTTTGTTTTCAGCAAGAATAAGCCCGCTCATTGTTTTTATTTCTCCTTTTATCCTTTTCTATTGCCTTTTTATCATGCATTCGATTTTGCACCTTCATTTTTTGAGCGGATTATTCACGGGAATTGTCAGTGCGGCGGAATACTATCTGCTTGCGAATTTTGTCAAACAGCAAGTAACTTTCATTGATACTCCTGCATTAGTTACGGCAGATACGCTCGTAACCGTACGGAGCCTCATTATTCTTTTGTGCGGTATAGCAGCCGGATTTATTGGTATTGAAATAAAGCGCAGGATCATCAGCACCTACCATACCATTACTGAGAAAAACACAATTCGTACCATGTTCGGTCAACAGGTGTCTCATGAGATCGTGGATGATATTCTGCACCATGGTAAAGAACTGGTAACAAAACGATTGCCCTTATGTGTGATGTTCGTGGACGTGAGAAATTTTACTCCTTTCGCAGCATCCAGAACACCAGAAGAGGTGCTTGATTACCAGAACAAGCTATTTGCGAATATGATCACCGCTATCAACAGTAATCATGGAATCATTCATCAGATTTTGGGGGATGGATTAATGGCTTCTTTTGGTGCACCTTTTTCAAAGGGTAATGACTGTGGTAATGCTGTTGCTGCGGGCCTTGAAATTCTGCGAACAACTCAAAAATCAATTGATGAAAAAGAAATCCCGCCAACGAGGTTAGGAATCGGAATTCATTTTGGGGAAGCAGTTACAGGTCAGATCGGCACAGAACTAAGGAAACAATATTCCATTGTGGGCAATGTAGTAATACAATCCGCCCGCATCGAACAGCTCAACAAGCAATTCCAATCTCAACTGCTGGTGTCTCGTGATGTATTTGAAAAAATTACAGATCAGTCAATCGGTGAATCGCTCGGAATGATTCATCTTAAAGGAGAACATGACCCACTTGAAATTATAAGGATATGCTAAGCCTTAAAGGTTTTTTGCTCATTGGGGGCTTTATATTGTCGTTTGTCACGTTCGGTTCGGCGCAAACACAAACCATTCGCGGCACTATAACTGATTACGATTCAAAATTTCCGCTCACAGGTGTGAACATTGTTTTGTACCAGGGTACCATTATTTCAAAAGTTGTTTCCACTGACGAACATGGAAATTACCGCATGGAAAATGTTCCTGTAGGAAGAAACATGGTCAGGTTCAGTTATGTGGGTTATGTTGAACAAACCCTGGACAATGTCATTGTTACTTCAGGAAAGGAAGTGATTCAGAATGCACAACTAAGTGAACTGGTAAGCGAAATGGACGAAGTGGTGGTGACTGCCTTTCAACAGGGAGAAACCAGGAACGATATGGCTTCCGTAAGCGCACGTCCCTTTACCATTGAAGAAACAGAGCGGTATGCCGGCAGTCGCGGAGATCCTGCACGAATGGCTTCCAACTTTGCAGGAGTGCAGGGTGCTGATGACTCGCGCAATGATATTGTAATACGCGGGAATTCTCCGGGTGGTGTATTGTGGAAGATGGAAGGCATTCCATTGTTGAACCCCAATCACTTCAACATCCCCGGAACCACCGGAAGTCCCGTTACTATTCTCAACAATAAAATTTTATCTAACTCTGATTTTTTCACCGGAGCTTTTCCCGCTGAATTCGGGAATACGATTTCAGGAGTATTCGATTTATTTCAGCGAAACGGCAACAACGAAAAATATGAATTTAGCGGACAGGTTGGTTTTTTAGGAGTGGAAGCATTGGCCGAAGGACCACTTTCAAAAAATCACGGTTCTTCTTTCCTTGCTACCTATCGTTATTCCACATTGCAGCTTTTTGACCTTGCAGGAATTGATATCGGAACAAATTCAATTCCCAAATACCAGGATGGATTTTTCAAATTGAATTTTCCATTAAGGAATAATGCATCGCTTTCGTTCTTTGGTATGGGAGGGTTAAGTAAAGTAGATATTTTAATCAGCGACCAGCAGCAGCAGGAAAGAGATTTGTATGCGCAAAGCGACCGGGATCAGTATTTCGATTCTAAAATGGGCATCACCGGACTTACCTATTCAAAAACTTTTTCTGCCAATACGTATATGAAATCGACACTTGCCATGCAGGGTAACCAGGTGATTGCACACCACGACCTGGTATATCGTCATATTGGTGCAGATGATAATTATTTGCTCGATTCATTATCACCCATTCTTGATTATACTTTCAGGGAAGGAAGAATTACCGGATCATGGTTTATCAATCACAAATTCAATTCACGCTGGCTGATGAAGGCCGGAATTGTCGCAGATGCCCTGCTATACTATTATCTTGATTCGACCCGAAACCTCGATCCTTCCTCTGATTTCTATTACGATTATTACACCCGCTGGGATAGCAAAGGAACTACTGCGTTATTACAACCTTATGTTCAATTCAAGTACAAACCAAATGATAAGCTTACGCTAAACTTTGGCGTACATGCGCAGTACCTTGCTTTGAGTAAAAGTCTTTCACTCTTAGAACCCCGCTTTGGCATTCAGTATGATCCCGGGCACGATCAGCTGATTGCTTTCGGAACCGGTTTACACAGCCAGCAACAGAACCTCTATCTTTATTTCTACCGGAAGCAGGATGCTTTCAACCATCCTTTACCACCGCATAATATTGATATGGGCTTCACACAATCATTGCATTTTGTGGGATCGTACACAAAACTTTTCTCGCAGCATTATTTATTGAAAACAGAGGTTTACTATCAGTATCTGTTCGATGTTCCTGTAACGGTAACTTCTTCTTCTTTTTCACTGATCAATACGGGTGTTGGCTTCTCGAGGTTTTTCCCTGATGTGCTCGCAAATGAAGGAACAGGTATCAACTACGGTGCAGAAATAACCCTGCAACGTTTTTTTTATAAGCAATACTTTTTCATGTTCACAGGTTCTTTTTTTAATTCCACCTATAAAGGCAGCGATGGTGTAACACGCAATTCTGATTTCAATGCAGGTTATGTGATGAATCTGCTCGGAACCAAAGAATGGACGGTTGCAAAAAAGAATACTTTGGGTATCGGTGCAAAAATCACCTATGAAGGAGGCCACTGGTATGGCCCGGTAGACACACTGCAAAGTGAAATTCAGAAAGAAGTGATCTACGAAGATGCTTCCCGCAATTCATTGCAGTTTGATCCATATTTCAGGTTTGATCTTAAATTCAATTACAAGATCAACGCTAAGCAGGTAGCTCATGAAATCGGTCTTGATATTGTAAATGTATTTGACACACAAAATATTCTCTCCCTCACCTATATTCCCAATGATGATGATCCGTCAAGAAGTGTGATCCAGGAAAATTACCAGTTGGGGAGGTTGCCAATTTTTTATTACAGGATTGATTTTTAAAATAACGGTGCAGGTAGAGACGCCATGCTTGGCGTCTGTACAATCCACCAATATTTTATTGCGAATGAGACGCGATGCATCGCGTCTCTACGTAAGAAATTTATCCTCTTTCCAATTTTTAGGATTATTGATGATGTATGCAGAAATGCGCATATATCCTGATGATTGCGGATGATGTGATCATGAAATCTATCCTGCGAGGCACATTCCATACTGTTGTTCCTGGCGTAGGTGGTAACAGATGATTTAAACCCACGTATGATGGAACATAAATTTTTTGATTGGGGGCCGAAATGGTTTTTGGGAAATTCGTTGGATCGGACGCCAGTAGAGACGCCATGCATGGTGTCTCTACAATTCCCCGATTTGATTTTTTCTGCGTTATCTAATTTATTTTCCCCAATCATACAAATTCATACCTGAACGTATCTCCGGTGTTTTTAACCATTCTGCGTGTGCAATCAGTCCCAATTCATTTAAATGCATTTCGCCGTCTTTTATTTCACCAAAATATTTTTTACGGTTTTTTGTGCAGATGGTAATGAAGTACAATCCTGGTGAACCATAATTCCAATTTTGTAAACGGGCAGACAGAATACGGTATTTGTTTTTGAATTTGCTCCTAAAATATTTTTATAGAATCCATTAATAAAAAGACTACTCACGCACAGCAAATTTGTAAAAATGCCTCACAATTGAATCATTAGAGAAAGGATGATCAGATAACTTTAAATAGTGAAAACGTGTATTATTCAATGATAAATTTCCCTGATTTTATAATTCCCTTATCAGACATAATCATATACAGATAAATACCGGGTGACATTTGGTCGCGATGAATCTTCATATATTCCTGGTCCACTTTTAATTCCTTTGCTATTTGTCCCATGATATTATAAAAGGTAAGGGTGCTATTAAGATACGCAGAAGAAGGAAATGAAAAATTTGTATGATCAGAAAATGGATTGGGACTTATTTTTATTTCGTTTTCTTCACGCAAAATTTCGTTCACAGAAATAAATTCGCATTTAACAGGAATAAATTTCCAAAGATCACCGTAATAGTCTGGAGATGCGCCATTGGAGTAGTGTCCTCCATAAAGCCATAAATTGTTTTGATTATCATTCCAACTGACGGAACCACATCTTGCTCCGGGATGGTTATTTATTGAATATACACCCTGGCTTCCATGTTCAGGAAGATTGTTAGTTAAAGTATTCCCATTCACCCAGATCCAAATTTTATTCTCCAAATCATAATACCACATATCACTTAATTCTTGTTGGCTATAATTACTGGTAAATCTTCCACCATAGAACCAGAAAAATTTCCCGCTTTCTAACCAGCTTGCCCGGCTTTCGCCACGTGGCATTGGAAGATTATCTTTTTCCTGTTCGCAATAGTTGCTGTAATAGTCTAAGGAATTAAGTGATGAGTCCCCACCCATCCAGTCCAAAGATTTGTTGTTGGAGTGAACATCCATAATTCGTTGGAGTAACCTGATGTTTTTAGTCCACCAAAGAACCAGAAATTATCTAAAAGATCTTTCCAGGTTGAATAAATATACCGAAAGCCCGGTGCGTTAGAGGAATCTGCGACCTCTTTAATGCCATACGATGGACCTGATGAGATCGTATCTCCCGCCATCCATGTCCAGATATTCATATCAATTTGATATTTCCACATCGATCCGCGAAAGTGATAAAGCCAAAGATCTCCATCAT
>JBDSEW010000352.1:0-9221 GCA_039919825.1 Chitinophagales bacterium
ATAAAATAGTGATATGTGTTATGTGTTATGTATTATGTATTATGTATTATGTATTATGTATTATGTATATAAGGATGATAACTTATGAAAAAAATCAGGGTGAATGATAAAAAGATAAAATAGAAACGAGCGCTTTCTTTAACTGTTCGTGAAAAATACAAAAAAAACTTTTGAAGAATTATTTTTTTACACTAGGCTATTTCCGTCGGAGATGCCTATGATTTAAGAGCTTCCCTTCATATGGTCCCTGAATAACCTCATCCGGTAAGCATACATTGCGGTTTCACCCAGCCTGGTGATCAGGCGATAATTCACCACTATTCCAACAGCAGCGCCGATTACAGGAATTAGCTGTGCAAGTTTGGCAAGATCTATATAGTCGCGGTATTCCTGCTGAAAGGTGCGCCATTCAAACTGGTGAATGTCATCAGGAAGGTGTCTTGAATAATCATCCCAGTCTTTCAGCCTGCTATAGACTTCACCGCGGCGCTGAGAACTACAGAAAGCAAGTTGAAAAACATACAAAATATACAAACGTTCTTTATAATCTTTCACATTAAAACCATAGATGGATGCGATGTCAAAAAGCAATTTCATTTTCAGCGAAAGTAAAACCGGAAACTCAGCGATACCCAGCAGAATTCCTCCTGCTCCAGCAATGCCTC
The DNA here is from genome assembly GCA_039919825.1 of Chitinophagales bacterium. Classification (GTDB taxonomy): domain Bacteria; phylum Bacteroidota; class Bacteroidia; order Chitinophagales; family UBA10324; genus JACCZZ01. Next base: position 666 of record JBDSEW010000352.1, read on the forward strand.
CTTCTGCGGCGGCTGTTTTTTTATAGAATTCAATTTGCTCCTGCACTTTTTCTTCACGATCTTCCAATAGCACGGCTTGTGCAAATTTTTTAGTGGTGAAACCTGCACCGAATAAAACCACCCGTACCATCTCCTTAATCGCTTTGGTGATAGTCAAATGTATTTTTTCAGGAATAAAACTGTTCATTTTATCCTGTATTTTTTTTGTGAGCCTGCCTGCGGGAGAAGGTGCCCTGGAAGTCTTTCGCTGCCAGCTTTTCAGTTCTTCAAGTGCTGCTGCTTCATAGATGGTCATGAAGCTAAAATACATGAATTGCTAAATTGCTTACAGTTAGACACCTATTTTTAAATATAAAAAAGAACCGCGTTTAATGTCTGTATAAAACTGCCCGTGGTGTATGATTGCGTTTCCTTTTTAAAGACTATGAAAAAAAACTGAGAGATCTTCATTGTGGCGAGGAAGTATTCTTCAAATGTAAAATCAGCGTTAAACCATAATTGTTGAAGAATATTTAAAACTCACAGCAAATTCCATTATACCACCATGCAGGTTACCATGACTTAAAATAAGTTTTTCCTACCATGGAATCCCTTTCACAAATATCTTATCAGGAACAGTGAATGCAGTGGGAAAACTTGCCCTGAGGTCGTCCCTAAATTTTGTGGCTTCCTTACGGGAAACAAAATCACCCACACGAAGCTTAAACTGGGGTTGCTGATAAACCACATAGGCATTCACCTCCGGATATTGCTGCATAAACTTCGATTTTAAATCCATCACAATTGTGCGATTGGAGTTGGACGCCAGTTGCACCCGGAAACCACTTACTGCACGTTTTTCAGTAGCAAAGCTTTGATAGAGCTTCAATACTTTTTGCACTCCGCTATCCTGCACTACCGTGATCGAACCGGTTTGCGCCTGAATAAGCAGCGGAAAAAAAATGAGTATGAAAACCAACAGCTTCCTCATAATGATTTATTCAAATAATACTGAGCACTTCGTAGCATAGAATACATAACTTCCCGTAATTCCAATACAAGCCGGGAATTTTATTAAACACGATGTATTCTACTATCCGCGTAGGAGTAAAGAAACAAATTTTAAGGAAATGAGAGGTGAATATTTCGATAGCATCTTCAGCTTTGAATTTTCATGGCTTAAGAATCAGCAAACACGAAAAATAAGCGCAAAGACACTAAGACGCCAATATATAGTAGCCATTGCTCTTTTTTGGCGCCTTAAACACGAAAAAAAACGCAAAGACATCAATACGCCAGTAACAGTAGCCATTGCTCCTTTTTTGGCGTCTTGGCATCTTTGCGCTAAAACAAAATTAATTGTGATGTTGAACAGCCATTATTACGAGGCCTTCACTACAGAAATTTGAGCTCATCAGGCCTCCATCTTCTCCATGATCTCCATGGCCGAAGAAGTGCCGATACGGTCTGCACCTGCATCTATCAATTGAAGGAGCTGCTTTTTTGTTTTGATGCCACCGGAAGCTTTGATCTTGATTTTTTTAGGGAGCAGTTCGCGTAAAGTTTCGATCATCTCCACAGTAGCTCCCTGCCCGATAAAACCTGTAGATGTTTTTACATAGTCCACTTCGGATTTCACTGCCAAAGCACAGGCACGTTTCAAATCACCCTCCGACAATAAACCTGCTTCAATAATCAGCTTTACTATTTTTCCACGAAGGTGTGCAAGCTGCGTGATGCTTTGCAATTCTTTCAATACATCCTTATCGTTGCCGGAATAAAAAGCCCCAAGGTTCATCACTACATCCAGTTCATGCGCACCATCTTCCATAGCACGCTTGGCTTCTTCCACTTTGATATATGCACTGGAATAACCAAACGGGAAACCAATAACCGTGGCAATTTTTACTTTCTCATTTTCAAGAATGGTAAATGCATTGCGCACATAATAAGGCGGCACACACACTGTGGCGAATTGTTGTTCCACAGCATCACTGCAGAGTTGTTTGATCTGCTGCAGCGTGGTTTCCGGTTTTAGTAAAGTGTGATCTATTTTAGAGGCTATATCAATACCTTCACGCTTCTTTTCCATGACAGTTCTTATATTTTTTTCCACTGCCACAAGGACAAGGGTCGTTTCTTCCTGTTTTTGCTCCCACGCGAATGGGTTCTAATTTTTTTGGTGGTTCATTTTGTCGATCCACACCATTTCCATTTTCGCTTCCATTGTTGTTATTGGAAGGTGCCGGTAAATTGCTCATGGCTGCTCCACGTCCTTCACGCATTCTGCTGTAATCGGTCTTTTCCTGTACCCGCGCCTGGTTCACCTGCTGAACAGGTTGATTGGGTAATCCTGCTTTAAAGAGGAAGGAGATCACTTCCCGGTTGATTTCTCCCATCATCTTTTTAAACAGTTCAAAAGCTTCGAACTTATAAATGAGCAACGGATCTTTTTGCTCATACCGCGCATTCTGTACCGATTGTTTCAGGTCATCAAGTTGACGGAGGTTTTCTTTCCATGCATCATCAATAAAAGATAGCGTAATGCCGCGCTCAAAAGATTTGATCACCTCGCGGCCCTGTGATTCATTTGCCTTTTTCAGGTTGGTAACCACCTGCATGCCACGTGTGCCATCTGTAAATGGTACCACTATGTTTTCAATCGTTTCACCCCGATTCTGAAATACGTCTTTAATTACAGGATTGATAGTATCGGAGAGGTGCTGCATCTTGCGCTTATACACTTCTGATACCTCTTCATACAACCTGTGAGATAAATCAGCCACCTTACTGCCCTTGAATTCTTCGGAAGTAATTTGTGTATCAGTTGAAAGAAAACGGATCACATCGAATTTGAACGCTTCATAATCATTGGCGTCCTGGTGCTGCACAATCAATTCTTCGCAAAGATCATACACCATGTTATTCAGATCGTACGAAAGACGTTCGCCGAATAATGCATGACGGCGTTTTTTATAGATCACCTCACGCTGTGCATTCATCACATCATCATATTCGAGCAGGTGCTTGCGGATTCCGAAATTATTCTCTTCTACTTTTTTCTGTGCACGTTCGATTGATTTGGTGATCATCGAATGCTGTATCACCTCGCCCTCCTTATAACCAAAGCGATCCATAAATCCTGCAATACGATCGCTGCCAAACAAGCGCATAAGATCATCTTCCAGTGAAACAAAGAATTGTGTTGTTCCCGGATCTCCCTGCCGTCCCGCACGGCCACGCAACTGGCGATCCACACGACGCGCCTCGTGACGTTCTGTACCTACAATCGCTAATCCGCCCGATTCTTTTACACCAGCGCCCAGCTTGATATCTGTACCACGACCGGCCATGTTGGTAGCGATGGTAACAGCACCCGGCAAACCGGCTTCTGCAACAATCTCCGCCTCCCGCTGATGTTGCTTTGCATTCAGCACATTGTGCTTTATATTCTTAAACTTCAGCATGCGGGCCAGCAATTCGGAAACTTCCACATTGGTTGTTCCTACCAGCACCGGTCTTCCGGCATTGCTGAGTTTTATAATTTCATCAATAGCCGCATTGTATTTTTCACGCTTGGTTTTATATACCAGGTCCTGGTCATCCTTACGGATCATTTCTACATTGGTGGGAATTACCACAACATCCAGCTTGTAAATAGACCAGAATTCTCCTGCTTCGGTTTCCGCAGTACCTGTCATTCCACACAACTTATGATACATGCGGAAATAATTCTGCAGCGTAACGGTTGCGAAAGTCTGTGTGGCTGCTTCTACTTTTACGTTTTCTTTTGCTTCAATGGCCTGGTGTAAGCCATCGGAATAGCGGCGGCCGTCAAGGATACGGCCGGTTTGTTCGTCCACAATCTTCACCTTGCCATCCATCACTACATACTCATTGTCCTTCTCAAAGAGCGTATAAGCCTTCAGCAATTGCTGCAGCGTATGAATGCGTTCGCTTTTAATAGCGAAGTCCTGCATCAACTGATCCTTGGTCAATAATTTTTCTTCTGCTGAGGCACCTGATCTTTCAATATCAGCAATCAATGCACCTACGTCGGGTATTACAAAAAAGCTTTTGTCTTCACCGGCTTCAGTAAGTAACTCAATACCTTTTTCGGTAAGATCTACCTGGTTGTTTTTTTCATCTATCGTGAAAAACAATTCGGCGTCGGCCTTGGGCATCTCCTTTTGATTGTCAGTAAGGTGATAGCTTTCTGACTTGAGCATGATGGCTTTGTTACCTTCTTCACTCATGTATTTTATAAGATTGCCATATTTCGGCAAGCCACGGTGTGCGCGCAGCAAAGCAAGTCCTCCATCTGTGGGGCCGGCTTTTCCCGCTTCAATTGATTTTTTTGCATCGTTGAGAAACTGGTTTACCGCGCGTTTCTGCGACTCCACCAATTTCAAAATGCGCGGTTTCATTTGCTGAAACTGCTGATCATCTCCTTTTGGAATAGGTCCGGAAATGATCAATGGTGTTCTTGCATCATCAATCAATACAGAATCCACCTCATCCACCATGGAATAGTGCAACTTACGCTGCACGAGCTCTTCTTTCGACCGCGACATATTATCGCGGAGGTAGTCGAAACCGAATTCATTGTTGGTGCCGTAAGTGATATCGCAATTATAGGCAGCGCGGCGGTCCGCGGAATGCGGCGGATAGTTATCTATACAATCTACTGTAATACCCAGGAACTGGAACAGTGGCCCATTCCATTCACAGTCACGGCGGGAGAGGTAATCATTCACCGTAACCAGGTGAACACCAAGTCCTGTAAGAGAATTAAGATAAGAAGGCAAAGTAGAAACCAGCGTTTTTCCTTCGCCGGTAGCCATTTCGGCAATTTTTCCCTGGTGCAATACAATACCTCCGATCAATTGAACATCGTAGTGGACCATTTTCCAGGTAACCGGTATTCCGCGCACTAACCACGTATTGCTATATATGGCTTTATCATCAGCAATCGTGACAAAATCCTTTTTTGCTGCAAATTCACGGTCAAGGTCAGTAGCTGTTACAGTAAGCGTAGTATTTTCAGTAAAGCGTCTGGCCGTTTCTTTCATTACCGAAAATGCTTCTGGCAGAATTTCATTGAGGATATCTTCCAGTTTCTGATCGCGGTCTTTTTCAAGGCCGTCAATTTTCTTATAGAGTTCTTCCTTTTGGTCAAAAGATACTTCATCCAGCTCCGCTTCCGCTTTCAGTCCATTTATTTCTACGTCAATTGCTTCCACATGCGAGCGGATGCGCTCTTTGAAATCAACTGTTTTTGCGCGGAGCTCATCATGGGAAAGAACTGCCAGCTTAGCATACTCTTCTTTGATCTGTTCCACAATAGGCTCGATGGAACGGACATCTTTGTCCGATTTATTGCCACCGAGTAATTTAGTAAGGAAACCAAACATGGTAGTTCATATTTATTGTCATCCCCCACACGCCTGAGCATCACTTGTATTACTTGCCGGGATTTGCTTCTGTACGTAAATTTTGCAGAAGCGAACCTGTTGTGCAGGAATAACAGCGTTGTTAGTAAGCGATAAAAAAGGAGGACAAAGTTAATTTAAAAATTCCGACGGTGCGGAAGTAAAATGAAAAGACAAGCTTGTCAAAAGGCATTCCTCTTGCACTATATTGGACAAGATGGCAGACAGATTAAAAAGATTGCGGATTTTGGATTGGAGATTTCGGAATAATGGTTCTTCAAACAAAAACTGTGAAATGAAAAACTGTTTACTTTAATTTCTCATTTTCCTTGTGGCGGCTGGCATCGCGCAGCGTCTTCTTTTCCAGGTTTTTGCGAAGAGCTTCCGTCAGATCGACTCCTGTTTGATTGGCAAGACAAATCACCACAAACAACACATCTGCAAGTTCATCGCCCAGATTTTTTTCTTTGTCAGATTCCTTAAAGGACTGTTCCCCGTATTTCCTGGCGATGATACGCGCTACTTCACCTACTTCTTCGGTGAGAATAGCCATGTTGGTGAGTTCGTTAAAGTAACGCACACCTGTGGTTTTGATCCATTTATCTACTTGTTGCTGGGCTTCGGAGAGGAGCATTAAAATATTTTTTTATTGTATGAAGAGAAACGTCAACTGCTTTTTTTCATTTCCTCTTCCATCCTTGAAGGAGATTCTGTAATACGTGGCAATGGTGCACGCATGTCGGTAGTAGGTTTATGCTTTACCTGGCGGGAAAGACGAACCGTATTGTCTACCAATTCTTTAACCGTGCGATCGATGTATTTTGATTTCGTAAAGAGCTGAATATTGCGATCCATGTCTTCGGCAGTCCAGCCGCGGCTCCAGCCAACGAAGCTGAAGGGCGGAAACATGAATCCGATATCTGTCAGAAACACCATCATCTGAGCAGCAACAGCCTGTATGTTATCTTGCCCACCGGTAATGATCAGCGAAGCAACTTTGTCTTTGATGAGCACACGATTTTTCAAGGTGATCTGGTTTTGCACACAGTTCAGCCGTTCTACCATTTTAAAATACAATGATGAAGCACTGCCCCAACGGATAGGAGTTGCAATCAGTACGACATCAGCCCACAGTATCATGGCACGATAAACCTCATTCATACCATCATTCGTATTCATTTCAGAAATAGAACAAGGCCATGTACAGGCATTCTCATGTTGCGAATAATATCCTTCGCAGTGCCTGAATTCCAAATCACGCAGCTTAATCATCTTTGTGGCAGCGCCATGTTTTTCTTTGGCATAATCGAGTGCCTTTTCCAATGCGGCTTCTGAAGTGGAATAACGTGGAATTGCACTATTCAGGTTAGTAGTAGAAATACCCAGCACATTGCAGGAATCTGGAGTCATCTGGTATTGCAGCTTTTCTAAATCCTCCAGCAATTTTTTTTCAGGATGATCGGCATGCTTTGCTTTTACGATAGGTTTCTCACTGAGATATATTTTCTCGTTTTCAATTTTCACTTCATACAGTGCCTGCTGGTCCTGATAACCGGGAGGTGCGCCGCCGCTTTTGATATTGTATTCCCATCCATGCCAGGGACAGGTTACATAAAATCCATCGTATTTTTTTTCTACAAGCCCCATTGCCAGCGGGCCACCCTTGTGAAGGCAGGCATTGGCCATTGCCGTGATCTCATCGTTAAAATGAAACAATGCAATTTTGGTGACACCTAAAGAAACAATCTTTTGTGATCCGGGAGGAAGATCAGCAAGAGGCAATACTTCTATATAATTCATGTGGAGGATGGTTTATCGAAACAGAAAGCGCAACGATAGTACAGAAAAGTTATGGTTTCTCAGAACGTTCTATACACTAATCCGGGAGACGAATACCGGTTAGTGGATTTGCATTCAGCACCAGCCAGTCATCAACCCTGGTAAGCTTTCCCGTTACTTCCACCGGAATGCCAATAAACGAAAGAATTTTATCATTTACGGGATCTCCATTTTGATCCCGTAATACAAAAAAAGTTTCTTGTCCTTTTTCATTGCGTATCATCAGCATGGGTTGAATGCCACCTGCAATACAGCGAATAGCACAATCGCTGTGAGGTTTTCCTTCGCCCGGTTTCATAACCCCGAAATAGCATTTGGGATCTACAATTTGTCCCTGCAGCGTTATCGAATCCATATCATCGATAATGGGTGCTGAGATTTCAACCAATTGCTCTTCTGATGCCGGAGAAACATCCAGCACAGATTTTTCCTTTTCGGAAAGTTCCAGCAATGTTACGCCATGGTGGTAGATCAATTTGCCTCTGAGCTTTACCCAAAGTGAACCCAGGTCTTCCTTATGTCTTGCTGTGATGTCTTCAACAATAGGATCTGCACCGAACTTTCCATAGTTCACCAGGGGAATGGTTTTCACGGTAGGATTTCCATACAGATCTTTTCCATAAAAGGTTTTGATAGCGGGAAAAGGTTGCAGCATAAGCACGCCTTCTATTACCGTTAACTTTTTCTGATCGAATATTCCCGAAGAAAAATTACGCTGGTTAGAAACAACAAAAGAAACGGTGAAATACATCACTACCAGCAATGCAAAAATCACCAGGCGCACAAACTTTTTATATTCGGCTGGAGCCTTCGGAAGATATCCGATGTAAAATTCTTCAGGTGGAGCGGATCTTTTTGAAAACTTCATTGAAATAATTTTGAGTCTTGAATGAAATTTAAAATGAAGTTGCTGTTAATTTCCAATTTGTTTTTGACTGCAATCATACTATCAGCAAAGGCTCTTCATGAACACCTTCCTCATTTGCTTTTGGATCAACGTAAATGTTACCCGCAATTAGTTTCAAACGGTAGGTAGCTACTTTTTCTTTGAAAGGTGGGGGTGAGCATCCATCATGCGGCTGGTATTGGTATCCATGCCATGGACAGGTGATACATCCATCTACAATTTTTCCTTCTCCCAGCGGACCATTCTGGTGCTTGCATACATTTGATACTGCGGAAAGTTTTCCATCGTACCTGAATATAGCAATCCGTTCACCATTGGCAGAGATGATCTTCGCCCGATTGAGTTGAATCTCCTCCACATTACAGGCCAGTAAAAAACCGTCAGCATTTAATTGTTGTG
>JBDSEW010000357.1:0-3450 GCA_039919825.1 Chitinophagales bacterium
CTCATCCTCGGAATGATTGCATTGTTCTGGTCAGTAGCTTACTTTAAAGATGTGATGATACTGAAAGCTGAATCTGTACATGGAAAATGGATAGACAGCATGTTCAATGTCACCTTGTTCTTTACAGGTATTGTTTTCGTGCTCACCCAGATCGCACTTTTTTATTTTTCATGGAAATACAAACATACCAAAGGAAGAAAGGCACTCTATTATCCTGAAAACAACAAGCTGGAAATGTGGTGGACGGTAATACCTGCAATTGTTCTTACCACTCTTGTTGTAATTGGCTTGTACAGATGGTTTCAGATTACCGGCCCTGAACCACAGGACTCTAATGTTGTGGAGATCACCGGAAAACAATTTAACTGGATGCTCCGCTATCCGGGTAAAGATGGTAAGATGGGTGCTAACCAGTTTGAATACATCACCGAAGGCAATGGAGTAGGTATCGACTTTAATGATCCAACCAGCAAGGATGATTTCATGCCCACTGAAATGCACCTCGTGGTAAATAAACCGGTGTTGTTAAAGATCAAGGCACGTGATGTAATTCATGATGTGGGTATTCCCTGGTTCCGGGTGAAGATGGATGCAGTACCGGGAATTACAACCAGGTTCTGGTTTACCCCTACCGCTACCACGGAGGAGATGAAAAAGAAAACGGGCAATCCTGATTTTGTGTACGAAATTGCCTGCGATCAGTTATGTGGCAAAGGACACTTTGGGATGAAAGGAATTGTGATCGTGGAAACACAGGAAGAGTACGACAAGTGGGCTTCCTCCCAGCAATCATTTTACGATGTTGCCATCAAAGGAACTGGTGAAGAGAAAAAATTTGCTGAACTCAGCGAACAGTTGAAAAATGCAGAAGCCTCAAAAGCAAATATGGTACATCACGAATAAGAGCATCCATTTTTTTGCTTCAATGATAATTGATAATTTAAAGTAAATGTTTGAGTCATGAGCGATCCAGTACTTAGTCCGGAAGTCCACAAGGTTTTTACTGGTGATTCCACACACCACCAGGATTCAATGGGTGAAATTCATGAAGAGCACAATGGCCATCATGAACATCACAAAGAGACCTTCATTACGAAATATGTTTTCAGCCAGGATCATAAAATGATTGCAAAACAATTCCTGCTTACAGGAATGTTTTGGGCACTTATTGGTGGTATGCTTTCCGTCATCTTCCGCGTGCAGCTGGGATTTCCGAACCAGGCTTTCCCGATTTTAGAAACTCTTTTTGGTAAATGGGCTCCGGGGGGCATCATCAGTCCTGAGTTCTATTACATGCTGGTTACTATGCATGGTACCATACTCGTGTTCTTTGTACTCACCGCCGGACTTAGCGGAACATTTGCCAACCTGTTACTCCCGTTGCAGATTGGTGCGCGCGACATGGCTTCTCCATTTCTAAATATGCTGTCCTATTGGTTCTTTTTCATGGCCAGTGTAGTAATGCTGTCTTCTTTCTTTCTGCCGGAAGGTGCCTCTGATGTAGGATGGACTGCCTATCCTCCTTTGAGTGCTGTTCGTGAATCAGCGCCGGGAGCAGGAGCGGGTATGGATTTTTGGCTGGTGGGTATGGCCTTATTCATTTTCTCCAGTTTGTTAGGAGGCTTGAATTATATCACCACGGTTTTAAATCTTCGGACGAAAGGAATGTCGATGTCGAAAATGCCACTGACGGTGTGGGCATTGCTGATTACCGCAGTACTTGGGTTGCTTTCCTTTCCTGTATTGCTTGGAGCGGCAATACTTCTCATTTTCGATCGAACTATTGGAACAAGCTTCTACCTCGATAATATTTTCATCAACGGACATGCATTGCCGAATGATGGTGGTAACGCCATTCTTTATCAGCACTTGTTTTGGTTCTTAGGACATCCTGAAGTGTACATCATTATCCTTCCGGCCTTTGGATTGGTTTCTGAAGTGCTGGCAACCAATGCACGCAAGCCAATTTTTGGATACCGCGCGATGATTCTTTCAATGCTGGCTATTGCAGTGCTTGCATTTGTGGTTTGGGCGCACAACATGTTTGTAACAGGATTGAATCCATTTGTGGCTTCTGTGTTTGTGTTCCTCACGTTGTTGGTTGCCGTTCCTTCCGCCATCAAAGTATTTAACTGGATTGCAACGGTATGGCAGGGCAACATCAGGTTTACACCGGCGATGCTGTTTGCTATTGGTTTTGTTTCGATGTTTATTTCAGGAGGTTTGACGGGAATTTTTCTTGGAAACTCTGCCATCGATATTGAATTGCATGACACCTACTTTGTAATTGCACACTTTCATATTGTGATGGGCATCTCTGCTTTCTTCGGAATGTTTGCCGGTGTCTATCACTGGTTCCCGAAGATGTATAGCCGCTTCATGAACAATACACTGGGTTACATCCACTTCTGGGTTACCATGGTGGGTGCCTACATGATTTTCTGGCCGATGCACTACATGGGATTGGCAGGTGTTCCCAGGAGGTATTATTCATTCGATGCTTTCCAATCCTTCAATATGTTTGGAAGTTTGAACCAGTTCCTCACGCTTGCAGCAATGCTCGTGTTCTTTGCACAGATACTTTTCCTCATCAATTTTCTCTTTAGCATATTCTACGGCCGTAAGCTGAAAACGCAAAATCCCTGGGAATCAAATACCATTGAATGGACCACTCCAATTAAGGCGGGACACGGTAACTGGCCGGGTGAATTACCTACGGTTTACCGCTGGCCTTATGACTACAGCAAAAATGGAGATGATTTTATTCCGCAAACAACACCATTGCGGGAAGGGGAGACGGGAGGACATTAATACAGTTTCCATTTGCAGTTTGCAAGGTCTGCATTGATAAAATAAAATTGAAAAGAACTTTTAATTTTTCAGAAAGAATAATGAGTGAAGTTAAAACAGAACGGCTTGGTGTAGGGATGATCATTTCCTCCAAGGTGAAGGATTATGCCCAGCTGGTAAAGTTCCGGCTGTCCATGCTCGTCATCTTTTCTTCCGTAGTTGGATTTATGATGGCTGCCAATGGAAATTGGGAATGGCCGCAGATGCTATTAATGATTCTTGCAGGATTCTTGACAACGGCTTCTTCCAATGCATTAAACCAGGTGATTGAAAAGGATTTCGATCGTTTGATGAAACGAACTGCCAACCGGCCATTGCCGACTGAACGCATGTCGATGGCAGAAGCATTGCTTGCTGCGGGTATCTTCGGAGTGGCTGGCATCAGCATCTTCTGGATCTATTTCAACCAGCTGGCGGCATTGTTCAGTGCACTAGCATTGCTGAGTTATGCTTTCATCTATACACCATTAAAAAGATTTTCGCCGATCGCTGTTTTTGTGGGCGCCATTCCCGGAGCATTGCCTCCATTGATTGGCTGGGTAGCTTTTACAGGTCATTTATCTCCGGTTGCTTTTGCGTTGTTCGGCATTCAGTTCATGT
>JBDSEW010000372.1:0-3341 GCA_039919825.1 Chitinophagales bacterium
CTTTCTTCAAATTGTGCAAAACGATTGAAGGGTATAAACCTCTTATCAGGATTTCCGGAAAGAATAATTTCTACCCGCGGCATCCAGTCTGTTTTTTCACCGTGAATAAGATGCCCGATAATATCATAGGCACTCCATGATTCTCCGCCTTCATTGTTGGAAGTCCAGTCTGCAGAAATATTTTGCAGCAGGATATTCAACACATCCGGCGTGCGTTCCAGTATCTGGATTGACTTTTCTATGTTAAAATTCATTGCTTGCTTCTTGTTAATTATGAAATCAATCAGCCTGCTATAGCTGCCAGGCGTTCCTCCATCAATCGTATTTTCTCCCGGGCATCTTCTGCTTTCTGACGTTCATTTTTAATTACTTCAGGCGATGCTTTGGAAACAAATTTCTCGTTACCTAATTTTTTCATCACTGATTCAAGAAAGCCGCGTTGATAAGCGAGGTCCTTTTCAAGACGGGATTTTTCTTCAGTGGAATCGAGGGCTTTAGGTGATTCAAGAAAAAATTTATCAGCACCACTCAAAAACGAAAAAGATTGTTCTACATCGCCTTCTGTTTCTTCAATCTTACTGAGCATGGCCAATTTGGAAATTATTCTTTTCATTCCATCACCGAGCTCAATTCCTTTCGAAGCATATAAAGCAAGCTTATCCTTTTGCTTCAGGCCATTGCGGTTACGAATGTCACGAATGGCAGTGATGATCTCTTTTATCTTTTCACCGTCACTGATTAACATTGGATTGGCTTCCGGAACGTCGGCATATTGTGAAGTCATAATAAATTCATCTTCCCCCCTTTCTGCTATCTGCTGAAAAACTTCTTCAGTAATAAAAGGCATGAAAGGATGCAGCAACTTCATGAGCTGTTCCAAAAATTCAATCGTTTTATTGTATGAATAATCATCAATCGGCTGACCGAATTCAGGCTTGATCATTTCCAAATACCACGAACAGAAATCATCCCAAATAAGTGAATACACTTCCTTTAATGCAGGAGAAATATCAAATTGCTGAAACAACCGGTTGATCTCCTGTGTGGATGCATTCAACCGGTTTTCGAACCATTCAATGGCAAACTGATTTCCTGATCCTGATTTCTGATTCTTCGCCAGGTCTTCTTCCACCTCCCACCCTTTTACCAGGCGTAATACATTCCAGATCTTATTGTTGAAATTTCTACCCTGCTCCACCAATTTTTCATCAAACAAAATATCATTGCCTGCAGGTGAAGAAATCAATATTCCAAACCGAACTGCATCTGCGCCATACTTTTCAATCATACCTAACAAATCCGGAGAATTGCCGAGCGACTTCGACATTTTTCTGCCCATCTTATCGCGCACGATACCGGTAAAATAAACCTGCTCAAAGGGTTTCTCCTTCTCATATTCAAAACCACTCATGATCATGCGTGCTACCCAAAAGAAAATAATTTCGGGAGCAGTAACAAGGGTTTGAGTTGGGTAGTAATATTTTACCTCCTCATTTCCCGGATTACTCAATCCTTTAAAAACTTCGAAAGGCCACAACCACGAAGAGAACCATGTGTCCAGCACATCTTCATCTTGTTTTAAATCCTGAATGGTCAATGTGGAATGGAGCGTGTCTTGACCTTGTTCCTTGCTTCTCATTCCATTTCCCTGATTTAATAATAGCAGGGCTTCTTCAGCAGTCTCCGCCACCGCAAAACTTCCATCAGGAGTAAACCAGGCAGGAATCCGATGTCCCCACCAGAGTTGGCGGCTGATGCACCAGTCACGGATGCTTTCCATCCACAAACGATAGGTGGTTTTAAATTTTGATGGATAGAATTTGATATCATCACTCATCACTGCTTCCAACGCCGGCTTTGCCATATCTTTCATGCTGCACCACCATTGCATGGAGATACGTGGCTCTATTACAGCATCGGTCCTTTCTGAAAAACCAATTTGATTAGTATAGTCTTCAGCTTTTACCAAATGACCTTGTGCCTCGAGGTCTTTCACAATATTTTTTCTGCATTCAAACCGATCCTGGCCAACATACAATTGTGCTGCTGCACTCATCGTACCATCGTCATTGAGCGTATCAATTACTTCGAGGTGGTGTTTTAAACCAAGGTTGTAATCATTCATGTCGTGAGCCGGCGTAACTTTCAAAGCACCTGTTCCAAACTCACGTTCTACATATTCATCAGCAATAACCGGTATCCTCCGGTTGATGAGTGGTACAAAAGCAAATCGCCCTACGAGGTTTTTATAGCGTTCATCTTCGGGATGTACACAAATGGCAGTATCGCCCAAAATTGTTTCCGGACGAACTGTTGCAATGGTGATGAATTCAGGTTCATTTTGTGCATTGCCAGCTTCCCCCTGCAAACTTTCCAACTTGTAGCGAAGAAAGTAAAGTTTAGATTTTACTTCCTTCTTGATCACTTCTTCATCACTCAATGATGTCTTGGCTTTCGGATCCCAATTGATCATCTTATTTCCACGGTAGATGTAGCCTTTATTGTACAAATCGATGAATACACGGATTACAGAACGGTAGTAATCATCATCCATGGTGAAGGTGGTACGGTTCCAGTCGCAGCTACAGCCAAGCTTCTTAATTTGCTTTAGGATTATGCCTCCATATTTATCACGCCACTCCCATGCATATTTCAAAAATTCTTCCCTGGACAGCTCGCGCTTATCAATTCCTTTTTCTCGGAGCATGGCCACCACTTTTGCTTCTGTGGAAATGGAAGCGTGATCTGTTCCCGGTACCCAGCAGGCATTCTTCCCCATCATACGCGCGCGACGGATACAGATATCCTGGATCGTGTTATTGAGGGCATGTCCCATGTGCAATACACCGGTTACATTGGGTGGAGGAATTACAATGGTATAGGGTTCCCGGTCATCGGGCTTCGATTCAAACAGGCGTTCTTCCATCCATCGCTGATACCAGCGATCGTCTAATCCGGCAGGGTCAAAGGTTTTGGATAATTCCATATTCATCAAAAATTGAGTTGCAAAAATAAACCTTGCTTTGGAGGAATGATGGTGAAGGTGAAAAATATATGGAAAGCCGCGTGATTAGCGCCGTGATTGCGGGTATGCACCATTGTACCAATGGAAAAAAATAGAATGACGTGCTGTGGGAATGCGGCAAAAGAAGCCACACCTGTTTGTAAGCTTACATTTTTCTCATCAGGCATTATGGCTTGCCATGTGTTCGGAATCCGCAATGACGAAGTTGAAGTAAGTAACCCTTATTTTAATTTTTCAACGTCTCTTCCAGCCACCTGTAGAATTCACGATGCCACAGCAAGCTGTTTTGCGGTTGAAGCACCCAATGCCCTTCATC
>JBDSEW010000387.1:0-9566 GCA_039919825.1 Chitinophagales bacterium
GTTCCATTGGCACAGGGTATTACATGCTTTGCACCCAGGTATGTTTCAAGTTCCTTCCCGAATTCCTGTACCGGTTTTCCATTGATAAATGCTGCCGATTCCACCACGTCAAGTATTGCACGGTCAATCCCGGTCTTTATTTCCTGGTATTGCGCCTTCAGATCCACCATTTCAATCTTTCGCATAGCAACGGTTTGGTAATAAAGGCGCAAATATAGTTAGTGGCGGGGAATACTGCTACGCCGCTATCATTATGAACACCTACAAATTTTTTAGGCTGAGGAGTTTAGAAGTTATCTCAAAATAGCTGGGTCAGCCTGAAAATGTTTTCCGTAGGATTCTTTGGGCAGTATCTGCTATTAACATAAAGAGAGGCTGAAATAAATTCAGCATGACAGCCTTAAAGGAACATTTTGCCATAACCAATAGTTAACGATTGCTCCGGTGGTGCTGCTTTTCTTGCGCACTTAGCTGATGGGGCAGCTAAAAAATCAGCGTGTCCTCAGAGTATTTTTTCGCTCCCGGATTACACAGCTTTGATGAAAAGAATTCCCGGAGCTTATGACAGGTCACTTATATCAGCTTCTTTACCTTCTTTAATTTTCTTAAGTTGCTCATAAAAATAAAGGAGAATCAAATAATAAACCGGCAATTCCTCAAACTCAGAAATATTATCCAAAAGAGAATGGTTGGTATGCCACGGTATCATGATTAATCCACAGGCTACATTCGAAATAGGCAAAAAAGAATGTACTGTAAATTGTAACCGTAAAGATGAAGTAAACCATCGGGTACTTCCCGGCAGGCGAACCGAATGCAGGCGCGGGAACAGGAAGATACATATTCCCATAAAGCAATAGCAACAATATCATTATGTGCGAAATATTTGGATAATTCTGAATATTTCTAAAAGTATCTTTCTCATCAAATATGCGGTTGGCGGAAATATTCTATGTAATGCATTCTATAATCTATTTCTTCAAGGAATATAAAGACACTGCCAACCCGGATTACCAGGTAAATAACACTGTAAAACTTTGATTCAGACAAACGCATCAATTGATAAACGATGAATACAATAATCAACAATATCAAATGCTGTGTATTCTCCATTAAACCTAATTCCCCGTTTCCGGGAGGGAGCGGCCGCTTCCTGCATCCATGCTGTTCCCAAAAAATAGATAACCATGTAAATGATACTGATTCCAAACGGATAGCCTCAATAGAGCAGATAGTCTTTGAAAGTCATCTCCCGGAACACATCAACCGAATATTTCAGGATATTCTTAAGTGCATTTATTTAATAAATATTAATAGATTGATTGCCTTAAAAAGTAGAAAAATAACAGACTTTCTATTTCCGGCTTTGTGATGCAGTGAAATTCTTCATTCATTTTTCGCAGTTACTTTTTTACGTTCATCTGATAACACGTAAAAATATTAAATCACTTACTTTTGGCATCCATGTTTTACATCAAAAAAATCAGCCTGGGATTGCTGCTGTTCATTATGGTGCCGGCGTTATCATGGGCGCAATTCAAATCGAACATTAACGATACCACTGTTAATGCGAAGTTGTTGTCTTTCAGCTATGCCTTCCAGGTTCCTGCCGCTGACATGGCTGACAGGTTTGGGCCAAATAATAATCTTGGAGCCAGTTTCTATTTTAAGTTGTCGCACAACTATTTACTTGGAGTAGAAGCAAATTATATTTTTGGTGGCAGCATTCGGGAAGACACTTTATTGAATTATCTCTACACACAATCAGGCGCATTGATCGGAACAGATGGTTTCTATGAAACTGTTTTCCTTTTTGAAAGAGGTACTACGTTCTTTGGAAAATTCGGCAAGATCATTCCTGTTATAAATTCAAATCCCAATTCAGGACTTACACTGATGGCAGGTGCCGGATTTATGCAACACAGGATCAAGCTTTCTTCCCCCAACGAAACACTGCCTTATGTTCTTGATGAATATGCGAAAGGATATGACAGGCTCACGAATGGTTTTGCACTTTCGCAGTATGTTGGTTTTACCCACCTCGACAAGCGTAAGTTGGTCAATTTTACGATTGGATTGGAAGCCATAGAAGGTTTTACCAAAAGCCGGCGCGACTGGAATTTCGATCAAATGAAAAAAGATGATACAAGCCGTCTTGATATTTTAGTGGGCATTAAAATCGGCTGGATCCTCCCTTTTTATGGAAGTGGTGAAGAACGGGTGTACACCTTCTAAAAATTATTGCCGATTAATCCACATTATCAATAAATCCAAAGGTGTGTCTGTATCTTCACTGCCTAAAAATACTTACCCTGGTTAAAATTACTTCATGAATTTCTTCTTCACCTTTTTATACAACCTGGGCATTCAATTTTATCACCTGGGAATCGTGACAGCAGCTTTATGGAACCGAAAAGCACAACGGTGGCTTCAGGGAAGAAAAAATCAGTTTGAAAAAATTGAAATGCTGCAGCATGAAAATGAATACCGTGCCTGGTTTCATTGTGCTTCTGCAGGTGAATTTGAGCAGGGACGTCCATTGATGGAAGCGTACCGAAAACAATGGCCCCAACATAAAATCATACTCACTTTCTTCTCTCCTTCCGGATTTGAATTGAGGAAAAATTATGCAGGTGCCGACCATGTTTTTTACCTGCCACTGGATACCGCTGCCAATGCACGGAAATTTGTTTCATTGATAAAACCCAGGTTGGCTGTATTTGTAAAATATGAATTCTGGTATCACCACCTGCAAGCATTGAAACAGCAACACATTCCTGCAATCCTTGTATCCGGCATTTTCAGAAAAGAACAACTTTTTTTCAAATGGATTGGAAAACCATGGAGAAACGTTTTGCATTTTTTTAAGCACCTGTTTTTACAGGATGAGGCCTCTCTTCAGCTATTGCAATCGATTAACATCCAGCATGCAACGGTAGCGGGCGACACGCGTTTCGACAGGGTGTGGCAAATTGCGCAACAACCGAAAAACCTTCCCATCATACGATCATTTAAAGGAACAGCTAAAATATTTGTCGCCGGTAGTACGTGGCCGGAAGATGAGAAATTGCTGATGGAACTGATAGCGTTTAAAACTTTTCCCTGGAAGTGGATCATCGTTCCGCATGAATTGGAAAAACAACATCTTGAGGATTTGAAAAGCAAGTGGAAGGATGATGCAGTATTTTATTCTATGGCGTCCATCGACGACATTTCAGGCAAACGCATTTTAATAGTTGACGAAATGGGATTGCTATCTTCCATTTACAGTTATGCAGATATGGCGTATGTAGGTGGTGGGTTTGGAAAAGGGATTCATAACATACCCGAAGCAGCTGTGTATGGCATCCCTGTTTTATTCGGGCCACTTTATCAGCAATTCAATGAAGCACATGCATTGCTGAAATCAGGCGTTGTAATTACTGTTGGCAATAGTAAAGAGCTGATCACTGCATTTAATCACTTTGCGGCCCAATCTTCTTCTTTCGCAATGGTGAACAGGAATTATATAGCAGCACAAAAAGGAGCAACGGAAAAAATTATAGAGTACCTGCAAAAAATCAGCTCAAATACCTTCTCATCACCAGCGTAAAAAATTCCGATACTGCGGTTTCTTCATCTTTCCATTTATATTCCGGCATCACCTCTTGCTGAAGATAATTAAGGGCCTCTTCATAACTCGCCTGGCTGTTTACCTTTGAAATAGCGGTGTCGTATTGTTGTTCCCGCCCGTTGAAAAGAGCATTGATAAAAGTGAAGCGTTTATTCAAACCAATATATGCTTTCAAGTCCTTGATAGGAGTATGTTTCAGGGTGTCGGCAATTTCCTTTCCCTGGCTTTTATATTTATCGTTTAGGGTAGATTTGTCAGTTTCCCCTTTTTCTGCATATAATTCAGAAATACTTTTCTTCGATCCGCTTTCAACCAGTGTCTTCTTTACTTCACGAAGTAATTGCTTTTGTTCTATTGGCTTTTCTTTAATACGAATTTCGCTTTCGGGCTTATCAGGAATTATTTCAGGTTCAATTTTTACTTCTTTTACCACCAGTGGAACTATCTCTTCCTGATGGGGTAACTCCATTATTTCTTCCACCTTTTTCTCTTCAATAACCGGTTTAACTTCAATTGTGGTTGGTACCTGAGGCTTGGAAAAAGGCTTTATAGCCACTATCAATTCATACAATTCCCGCATATAATTACTGACAAGATCCTTGTCAATGCTGCTGAACGATCCGCCATTATTCCCGACAGCTTCCAGCAGATTGCTGATTTTAGCATTCAGTTCACTTATTCTCCTGTAGTCACTCATCCTTACAAAATTTTTGATGTTCAAAAATACAAAGCAAAATGGAAGCCCGGATTATTTTATTTTCACGCCTGCATGTTTATAGAACCTTACATACGCCAGCAACGGGCCGGATGGATCGAAGTGATCTGCGGCTGCATGTTTTCCGGAAAAACGGAAGAGCTGATCCGAAGGTTGAAGCGTGCTAAAATTGCAAATCAAAAAGTAGAAATCTTCAAGCCGGCAACTGATATCCGTTACCACGAAACAAATGTTGTTTCACACGATGAGAATCACATTCACTCTACACCGGTAACTCACTCTGACCAGATCCTGTTAATGGCAGATGATAAAGAAGTGATTGGCATTGATGAAGCACAATTCTTCGATATGGAATTGCCACGCGTGCTTGATACACTTGCCGCCAAAGGCATTCGTGTAATAGCTGCCGGACTCGATATGGATTTTACGGGCAAACCATTTGGGCCCATGCCCGAACTATTGGCAAGGGCTGAGTATGCTACCAAGGTTCATGCAATCTGTATGGTCTGCGGAAACCTTGCTTCTTATTCATTCCGGAAGTCAACAGAAAAATCGCAGGTGCTGCTTGGAGAAAAAGATCTTTATGAACCAAGGTGCAGGGCTTGTTTTCTGGAAGGGATGAAGAAGTGAATGGTGAATGGTGAAGCAGGAGAAGCAATCACTGAAATGTGAACACTGAAACAGGTAGCAGTTTGAAATGTGAATGATTTAAGTTTCTTTTATGATTCCAATTTGTTTGCAATGAGAAATTCATAATTCGTAATTCAAAAAATATGTCCGAACCCACAAAAGAATTTAAACCCTACGTAGCAGCGGATTCAACAATGAAGGAGTTTACTCCACGCGCCATTATACTTGGCGGCTTTTTCGGAGTGTTGTTCGGAGCTGCAACAGTGTATCTCGCACTCAAAGCCGGACTTACTGTTTCAGCTTCTATACCCATTGCCGTTTTAGCAATCTCGCTGGGTAAACGTTTTTTGGGAACTACGATTCTTGAAAACAACATCATTCAAACAACAGGATCTGCAGGTGAATCGATTGCCGCAGGTGTGGTGTTCACGTTACCCGCTTTCCTGTTTCTGAGTACAGATGAAACAACCGGAAACAGTGTCGGCATCGAATATTTTTCTTACTGGACCATTCTCACCCTCGCCATCTTTGGTGGAATTCTTGGTGTGCTGATGATGATTCCCTTACGCCGTTCACTCATTGTACAGGAACATGCAAACCTTCCTTACCCGGAAGGCACTGCCTGTGCTTCTGTATTGATTGCGGGGGAAAAAGGTGGCGACTTTGCAAAACCTGCTTATATCGGTTTGGCAGTAGCAACAGGTTACGCAGTGCTGCAACATTTATTACACATCATTTCTGAATCGCCCACCTGGATCACTTCTCAGAAAAACAAATACTTTCCCTCCGCACAAATTGCAGGTGATATTACACCGGAATATCTCGGTGTCGGATATATTATCGGACCGAAGATCTCCGGCGTGCTGGTAGCCGGTGGTGTATTGGCATGGATGTGCCTGATACCTTTACTCGCTACTTTAATCTCACCCGATTTGATTGCTTTACAACAGGTGAAGTTAGCCATGTTGAAAGATGTACTCACACCCGGCGGAAGAGGTGGCTGGAACCCTGAAACACATGAATGGGGAAATATGGCGGAAGCAATTTACAGGGCATATGTCCGGCAAATTGGTGCAGGTGCAGTAGCCGCCGGCGGATTTATAACGCTCTTAAAATCTATTCCAACCATAGCGAACGCATTTAAAGGCGGATTGGCATCGATGCGGGAAAAGGGAGATATCGTTCGTTCCCGCACGGAAAATGATTTGAATTTTAAGATCGTGATATTCGGAAGTATTGCGCTCGTAGCATTGATGGCTTTCCTCCCACAAATTCCGGGTACGAATATTTTCTACAAACTGATCCTTGGGCTGCTCGTAATTATTTTTGGATTTTTCTTTGTCACCGTATCGAGCCGCATAGTGGGTTTGATCGGAAGCAGTAACAATCCTATTTCAGGAATGACGATTGCGACCATCATGGCCACTGCACTGGTATTCATAGCAGTGGGCTGGACCGGACATGTATATGAACCCATGGCATTGGTAGTCGGTGGAATGATCTGTATCGCTGCTGCAAACGCAGGTGCTACCTCTCAGGATTTGAAGACAGGGTACTTAATTGGTGCTACACCTCGCTATCAGCAGATTGCGCTATTCGTAGGTGTGATTGTTTCTTCACTGGTAGTTGGCTTCACGGTGGCCTTCCTGGATAAGCCCACCAGCGACCAGATTGCACAGGGAATCACGCACCGCATTGGTACCGAATTTAATGCTCCACAGGCAACTTTGATGGCTACGCTTATCAAAGGATTGTTGTCGTTCAACCTCGACTGGCAATTTGTACTGGTGGGTGTATTTATCGCAATTGTTGTTGAACTCTGCGGCGTGAAGTCGCTTTCTTTTGCTGTCGGATTGTATTTACCCTTGTCTACAACACTACCTATTTTCATTGGAGGTGCTATTAAAGGGCTGGTGGATTACCGCACTACGCGCAGGGGTGATAAACAGGAAGATGCCGAACTCGGAAGGGGAAGCTTACTTGCAACCGGACTGGTGGCAGGTGGTGCTTTGATGGGTGTTATAGTCGCTTTCCTGCAGGCTTCCGATGGCATCAGCAAATGGTTGAACACAGTTAGCCGTGAGCACGCTTTGTCGGCGATGCTGGGTATAAGTGGCTATCATTTACTGGGTGTCCTTTTCTTTGCGGCAATGGGATACATTTTGTACAGTACAGGGATGAAGAAGTCAGAGATAGATCTCTAATTGCTTAACGGAAGTGATTATCTGATCCTTTTGAATAAGCTCGCAGGTTTTGCTGATGACGCACATTTCTTTCTGCATAATCCGCAAAATCTGCCAGCCAATTAATCACCTTCTCCCTGAACTAAGGCGCTGAGAAATCAACATTAAGCCATTTATTATTTTTTGCTGCTTTGCCAACTCTTCCTGAATGTCAATCGCAAACCCTAAAAGCATAGCAGTTTTTTTTGCCAGATTTCCTAAATCTGCGAGCCAATTATTTTCTATCCCAAATGCAATATTCCAAAATCGAAAATATCCTTTAGCTTTGCTCTCCCTTAAAAAATAAAAAGGTCAGATGGCCGAGTGGCTAGGCAAAGCTCTGCAAAAGCTTCTACAGCGGTTCGAATCCGCTTCTGACCTCACTTTAAACTTATACTTTATCATTTAGTCTATACGGAAATAGTTCTGGTTTCCAATAATCCTACATTCCTGAGATTATCGTTTCAAAATTCTACTTGCGGTATTTGTATTTGACTCAATGTCATTGCAGCGTCATAAATGCTTAACCAAATCTTAATAGGTGTCAAATGGCACCTGATTGGTTAAATGATTTGTGGAAATGATACGTTACCGCTCTTACTATTCTCATCTTTAAACATTTGACTATGAAACGCATTAAACGTTGCGTCATCCTGCTGTTATCCGGTATGATGCCATTGATTACGAATGCCCAGGAATATTTTGGCCAGAATAAAGTGAAGTATGATGAACTGAATTTCAAGGTTTATAACACACCGCACTTCCGTATTTATTACTACGATCAGGAAGCAGATGCCGTGAAGGATATTGCGCAATTGTCGGAGATCTGGTACGATCGCCTATCCACCGTTTTTCATCATGAATTCAGCCGTCCCAATCCAATCATTTTATACGCAAGCCCGGAGCATTTTCAGCAGACGGATATCATTCCAGGGTTAATAGGGGAAGGAACGGGTGGTGTTACAGAAGGAAACAAAAACCGGGTGATCATTCCACTCACCGGTTCGTGGAAAGACAATAACCACGTGCTCGGACATGAGTTGGTACACGCTTTTCAATATGATATTCTTACACACAACGATTCAACCAACATCCGTGACATCGGGAACTTACCGTTATGGTTTGTTGAAGGGCTGGCAGAATATTTATCCATTGGTTCTTACGATCCCAACACGGCGATGTGGATGCGGGATGCTCTGGTGCAGGATGAATTTCCGACACTGAAAAAAATGACCAATAATTATCACTACTTCCCCTATCGCTGGGGGCAGGCTTTTTGGGCATATGCAGCAGGCACCTATGGTGACAACATCATTCCCAAATTGTATAAGGAATGTGCAGTGTTCGGTTATCAGATGGGAATTCAGAAAGTACTTGGTATAAAAGCCGATGAATTTTCGAAACGCTGGAAAGAGAATGTGGAATCATATTACCGTGCTTACCTCAATGAACCCATTACCGGGTTTACACCCGGAAGAAGAATGTTTGAGGACAAGAAAGCCATCGATGAACAGGACTTCGCGCCTTCAGTAAGTCCTAACGGGAAATACGTAGTCTTTCTTTCAGCAAGAAATATTTTCACGCTTGATCTTTTCCTCGCCGATGCGCATTCAAGAAAGATAATCCGCAAACTCAAAACAGAAACTTCCGATGCGCACGGCAATGCACTGCGGTTGATGGAATCTGCTGCCACCTGGTCACCCGATAGCAGGAACATGGCTTTCATCAGCTATGAAGCAGGAAAACATTACTTAAATATTGTTCAGGCATCGAACGGAAAAACCAAAGAGAAAATGCTGATTGAAGAGCTGCAAAGCTTACTCAATCCATCCTGGTCGCCTGATGGAAAGAAAATTGTTTTTTCAGGCATCAACCAGGGTAGCAGCGATTTGTACACAATAGATTTAAAATCAAAAGAAGTAGTTCGTCTGACCAATGATAAATTCTCTGACCTTCAGGCCACGTGGTCGCCGGACAGCAAATCAATTGTGTTTATCACCGATCGTTTTTCAGGTACTGATTTCACCACGTACACTTTCGGCAATTATGAAATCGCTTCACTGAATATTGCCGATAAATCAATCATCCATATTCCATTGTTTCCAGGAGTGAACCACATCGATCCTCTATTCGGGAAGGAAGCCAACCTGCTCTATTTTATTGCAGCACCTGATGGGGTGAGTAATATCTACCGCTACAATCTCACTACGTCTGCAATGGAGAGAATCACCCATGAAAAAACTGCCACAGCAGGTATCACCGAATTATCTCCGGCACTAAGCATTGCCTCCAAAACCGGCGATTTGTTTTTCTCCGTGTTTAAAGAAACAGGTTACCAGTTGTATTCACTGAAAGCAGATAAAAAATTAAAAGGTGCACCTGTCGA
>JBDSEW010000430.1:0-3650 GCA_039919825.1 Chitinophagales bacterium
CCGGAAATTGGTTGAACTAAAAACTATGAACTGGCGGATTCTCTTTACCGGCTTGCGGTAACAATTTAACCATTTAACAGTTTCACCATTTGTCCTTGACATTCGACCACTTTATTAAAAGCAAAAATTCACAGCTGATCATCATTATGCTGTCGGTGCTTTTACTTTATGGCAACACCCTCTTCAACCAGTTTGCGCTGGATGATGGAATGGTAATACTGGAAAATAAATTTGTGTTGCAGGGAATCAATGGCATTCCGGATATTATAACGCATGATAGTTTTTATGGTGCTATAGGCAACAGTGAGAATTTAAACGGCGGACGATACCGGCCGCTCTCGCTGATTTCCTTTGCCATTGAAAATTCTCTTTTCGGAAACAGTCCGCTGGTCTATCATCTCTTCAACATATTGCTTTATCTTTTTACGTGCGTGATTTTATTGTTACTGCTGAGGAGGTTTATTTTCAGGGAGCATCCTCTCGCAGCATTTATTGCTGCTTTTTTGTTTACGATTCATCCCATTCATACCGAAGTAGTTGCCAATGTTAAAAGCAGGGATGAAATATTTTCTCTGCTCTTTCTATTGCTGACACTTTATTATCTCCTGGAATACGCTGTTAATTCAGGGAAACCACATCAGTACATTCTTTCCATCTTGTCTTATGCATTGGCTCTGCTATCAAAAGAAAATGGGTTCATTTTCACAGCCATCATTCCCATTACGGTCTATTTCTTTTCTGAAAAAAAAGTAAGCAGCCTCATTTCGCAAAGCATTCCCTTCTGGGTTGTTGCTGTATTTTATTTACTACTGCGCACAACCGTTATTGATGAAAATCAAAATGAAGTAACGGAGGTAATGGACAACCCTTACCTGCTGGCTTCGCTGCCGGAGAAATACGCCTCCATACTTTTTGTATTACTACGTTACCTGGAACTATTGGTTTGGCCCCATCCGCTCACGTATGATTATTCCTACAACCAGATTCCTTACAGCGATTTTTCATCTATGCAGGTATGGATCTCTGTAGCAATTCACCTGTCGATGACAGTGCTGATTTTTACAGGCCTGAAAAAGAAATCGCTCCCCAGCTGGTGTATCATTTTTTACCTGTCAGGAATATTCATCATTTCCAATTTGCTCATCAATATCGGCGCACCAATGGCGGAACGTTTCTTATTCCAGGCCTCCGTTCCTTTCCTGATCCTGCTGACAGAGGCAGCAAGAAAGGTATTGGAAAAATGGAGTGCACCTTCAGGATCGAAGATGGCTGCAGTAGCTCTTGTGCTGGTTCTCATCACCATGCTGAGCAGTTACACGGTCATCATCCGCAATGCAGTGTGGAAATCAAATGAAACTTTGTTCCTGCATGATGTTAAAATATCATCTCAAAGCGCTCGGGCAAATACGTATGCAGGAGTAGCCCTGATCAAACTTTGCGATCAGGCAAAAAACAATGCAATGAAACGTTCCTATGCAGAGCAGGCCATCAATTATTTCAAAATATCTTCTACAATAAAACCCAATTATATTACTACACTTCTCAATGAGGGAGTAGCTTATAGCAGGCTCGACAGCGTGGATGGCGCCGAGAAAATCTGGAGCAGGGCACGTGTGGTAAGCCCGGGCAATAAAAATTTTGTGGCGTACGATAAATATCTTGGAGAAAGTTATTACCAACTCGGTATGCAGGAAGCAAGAAACAAAAACCTTCCCTCCTGTATAAATTACCTGGAGAAATCTGTTCTTTATGATCCTAAGAATGCAGAAGCATGGTATAACCTGGGAGGCGCGTATTTCACCACGCAACAATATGAAAAAGCAAAAACTTGCTGGCAAAAAACACTGCAACTGAATCCAAAACAACAACAGGCAGCCGACGGGTTGAGAGCGCTTGGTGTTCCAGGCACTTAAAAATAAATATCTTGCCTGGCAGGCGCTTATACACAAAATTTAATCCGCCTCTACGAGTTTTTTTATCTCTACCAAAATAGGATTCCAACCTTCTCCGCCATTATAGGCTTCAGCATATCTCTTTTCGCTGTCAGCAACTTTTGAGTAATCTCCCTGTGTAACCGTTAAAACAGTTTTCCCGTTTTCTTCCTTAAGGTGATAAGTTACCGTAAGGTAATTTTCAGAGATATCGTCAATGCCTGAATTGGGGTCAATGGTGGTGTAAGCCAGAAATTTTCCTGGATCGATATCAACAATGGTTCCCTTCACAAAAATCATTTCCTTTCCTTCATAACTTCCTTTCCACAATAATTCACTTCCTTTTTCCCAGTTGGAAACCGTTTCGCAACCAAACATGTATTTCTTTGTTTGCTCCGGATTAATCAATGCATCCCATATTTTTACGGCAGGTGCATCAATGGTGATCGTATTTTTTACAAATAATTCACTTTCCATAAAATTTTATTTTTAGGTGAAATCAATTGGCTTCAGTGTACATTTTAAAGTTGTCAAGAATAGCCTGCCAGCCCCCGCGCTGCATTTCCATTGTATTCATACTTTCAGGTTCAAATGTCTCCGACACTTTAGTTTGATTGCCATCACCTGAAAACAAGATCTTCACTGTTCTTCCGTCGCTCATGCTGTATTCAATTATTTCATTATTCTAAATGTTGGTATAAACGCCCTCAAAATCAAAACTTGCACTGCCATCTCTTGCGGCCATGGAGGTCTTAAATTTTCCATCTACCCGAGCATCATTGTGTGCATAGGGAGCATGCCAGTCATCTGATGCATTGCACCAATGAATGATGTGCTTCGGATCAGTCCAATAGCTCCATACTTTGTGTATGGGTGCGTTAATTGTTACTTCAACCGTAATTGCTTTGATGTCGCTTCTATCCATTTTTTAGATTGCCGCATTCAATTTATTCTGCGGCACGAAGATACTGAAGCTTTTAAAATTCCAAGTCAGGCAGATAACTTGGGTAGTGTCATCGTCTAAGAAAGGAGCACACAATTAAAATGTGCAATAGATAGCGCAGCAGCTATCTATTGCCAATGCATTCTAATCACTGGATAAATATATTTTGTTTCAAAATGAATCTGAAACACCATCGTAACTTGGTATAGGACAAAATAAGCAATACAGAAAATCTGAAGTATAAAATACAAAGGCAAAATATACACTCACTGCTTTCCCACCCGTTTCAGCTAATTTAATAGTATTGGCGGCCAATTATGCGGAATATTCAATGGAATTTCTCACCTTTTGCAAGCATTTCAATAATTTCTTTCATGCGCTTTTCTCTTGTCTCTTGTTTCTTTGCGGTCTGAAGGCGGAATCCAATAGAGAAAAGGTTGGTCTTATTGAGGGTTACAAAAAAAGCTGCTGCCTTTTTGTTTTTACCAAGTGCTTTTAGAAAGTCTTCAGGTATCGTCATTTTGCTGGGAGAATCGTATGCCTTTGCCCACCTCCCATCGCTTTTAGCTTTTTCTACAGCATCCAATCCTGCGGGTCTCATTCTGCCGTCGTTAATTAATCTTTCTACATGCCCGGTATTTATTTTCGACCAAATACTCTTTGCTTTTCGAGGGCAAAACATTTGCAGCCAGGCCCCCTCATCATGGGATTTTTTTTGGCCATCAATCCACCCGTAGCAAAGAGCTACATCCAATGCTTCTGCATAACTGATCGTC
>JBDSEW010000029.1:0-7069 GCA_039919825.1 Chitinophagales bacterium
CAACGCCGAGCCGTACCTTTACCGGAACACGCAACCCGGCGCGAATCAGTGGGTGACGTTCTTGCTCGAAGGAACGAAGTCGAATCGGGCAGCAGTGGGGGCTCAGGTTCGGCTGACATCTGGCGGCAAGCAATACCTGAGCTTCGTCAACGGCGGAAACGGATTCGGCGGCCAGAGCTCGGGGCGGGTCCACTTTGGGCTGGGCGCGGCGCCGGCTATCGAGCGCGTGGAGATCCGGTGGCCGTCGGGGGAAAAGCAGGTTGTCGATAACTTAAGCGCAAAGCGGATCTACAAAATTCGAGAAGGACAGGCGAAGACTGAGCTACTGGTCGCGGGACGATGAAGCGAACTCTACTGGCAAGTGTATTTTTCGCGGTTGCTGCGGCAGCCGCCACGGTTGCCGATCTGGGGAAATTCGAGGCGGCGTTGGCGGCCGATCCGAACAACCTGAGGTTTGGCAGCGAGTACCGGCAGGCAGTCATTCAAACCAAGGAATACGACCGCAGCCTCAAATTTTTCGAGAAGCTGGTAACGGACAATCCGAAGGCCGGCAACGCCTATTTGAACTACGGCTTCGCCTACGTCGATAAGATTCCGGTGGCGGGCTCCATCACGCAGGTGATTCTGGCCAACACGGCTCTCTCCTACTTCACCAAGTCGATCGAATTGCAGCCAAGCTGGATCGGCCTCTACACCCGCGGAAATAGCTACCTTTACTGGCCCAAGATCTTCAATCGCGCTCATCTGGGAGTGGCCGATCTAGATCAGGCGATGAAGATCCAGAAGGCCGACAAGCTGAAAAGCTTTCACGTGCGGGCGTACATTTCTTTGGGCGACGGACATTGGAAAATGGACGACATCGCCAAAGCCAAAACCGTCTGGCAGGAAGGGCTGAAGCTATTTCCGAATAGCGCCCCCCTGAAGGCGAGGCTCTCGAAGGAAGGCGACGACCTCAAGGCCTATATTGACGATGTTCTCGATCCCAACAAGCGCGTCGATACGGATCTGCACGAGATCTGGGAGGCGAAGTGAAGAAGGGTTTCGCGCTTTTTTCTCTCTTGCCGATTGCCGTCCTGGTTGCCTGGAATGGCGGTCCGGCCAAGATCCGGTTCGAGGAGATTGCGGCCAAAGCAAAAGCGCAACCGACACACCATACCCGCATTTTTAGCGGCAAAGATGGCGACGTGCTAGTATTCAACACATAGGAACCAGCATTGAGCGTGCCTGCATATACCCGGAAGAAGGCAAGACGTCCCACGAATGGATCTGTCATGATCTTAAAGGCCAATGCGGTAAAAGGTTCTTTAGCATCAGGTTTGCGGAAAATTTCCTCTTCCGTATCAGGATTAATTCCTTTCACAGCCTCGAGATCCATTGGAGAAGGCAGGTAAGTGATTACTGCATCCAGCATGGCCTGAACACCTTTATTCTTAAAGCTGGAACCACAAAGCATCGGGATGATAGCGATATCAATCGTTGCCTTGCGAATGGCTTCCATTACTTCTTCCACTGTAAGCGAATTAGCATCCTCAAGGTATTTTTCCAGAATCCTATCGTCATAAGAAGCAACTGCTTCAATCATAATGGTACGGTATTCTTCCACCAATTCTTTCATGTCTTCAGGAATAGGAATTTCCTTGAACGTCATTCCCTGCGTACTATCGTCCCAAATGATTGCTTTATTGAGCACCAGATCCACCACGCCTTTGAAGGATTCTTCTGCACCAATAGGCAATTGCAGCGGAACCGGATTTGCACCTAATTTTTCTTTTACCTGTTTTACCACATCTAAAAAATCGGCCCCACTGCGGTCCATTTTATTGACGAAACCAATGCGCGGAACCTTGTAACGGTTCGCCTGGCGCCAAACTGTTTCTGATTGCGGTTCAACACCTGACACTGCGCAGAACAATGCAACCATTCCATCCAGCACACGCAACGAACGCTCTACTTCCACAGTAAAATCCACGTGACCGGGAGTGTCAATGATGTTTACTTTGTATTCTTTGTCTTTGTATTTCCAGAAGCATCGTGTTGCTGCAGAAGTGATGGTAATACCACGCTCTTTTTCCTGCACCATCCAGTCCATAGTTGCAGCGCCATCATGCACCTCTCCTATTTTATGAGACACACCTGTGTAATACAGGATACGTTCTGTGGTAGTTGTTTTGCCGGCATCAATGTGCGCAGCTATCCCGATGTTTCGGGTTAACTTTAAATCCTGAGCCATACGATTATTAAAAGCTGAGATGAATTAAATCCTGAAGTGGGCAAAAGCCTTGTTGGCTTCGGCCATTTTGTGGGTGTCTTCCTTCTTTTTGAAGGCTGCACCCTCGCCTTTGGAGGCGGCAATGGATTCTGCAGCGAGCTTATCGGCCATTGAACGACCGCTACGGGCGGCGGCATAGTTAATCAGCCATTTCATTGCCAGTGCAGTTTTACGGGTAGGACGAACTTCCGCAGGAATCTGGAAGGTAGCACCTCCGATACGACGACTGCGAACTTCAACAGCGGGCATCAGGTTTTCTACTGCCTTTTTCCAGATAGGATATCCTTCTTCCTTGGTAGTATCGGATATTTTATCAATAGTATCATAGAAGATCTGGAAAGCAGTGGTCTTTTTCCCCTGCTTCAACAGTGTATTTACAAAACGGGTCACCAATTCATCGTTGAATTTTGGATCTGGAAGAATGGGACGCTTTTTTGCTCTTGATTTTCTCATGGTATGAAATCGAAAAAGGGTGTTTAAAAATTATTTTTTAACTGCTCCTGCCTTAGGTCTCTTGGTACCGTACTTCGAACGACTCTTCTTGCGATCATTTACACCGGCAGTATCCAATGCACCACGAACAATATGGTAACGTACACCAGGAAGATCTTTTACACGACCACCACGGATCAATACGATAGAGTGTTCCTGAAGGTTATGACCTTCACCGGGAATGTAAGAGATGACTTCAATTCCATTGGTAAGACGCACCTTGGCCACTTTACGAAGTGCCGAATTCGGCTTCTTAGGTGTAGTGGTATAAACACGGGTGCATACACCTCTTTTCTGGGGTGAACTGTTCAACGCCCTTGATTTACTCTTGGAGCGGATGATGGTTCTTCCTTTACGAACTAATTGTTGAATGGTAGGCATTCTGTTTTCAGCTAAAATTTTAGAGGGTGCAAAAGTAGGTGGAATTTGCCGGATATACAAGTAGGGATGAAAGAATTTGGAATTTGGTATTCGTTAGTTGTAAAATGGTAAGTGCTAACCTATTGAGCGAGTCAATAGCCCGACATTGTCCCAAAAACCATGCACAGTATGTTTTGGTTTATTTTCAAACGGCCACTTAAGCAGTGAAAATTAAAACAGCTTTTAAATTCATTTGCAATCCTGTAGGTTTGACGCTCCATTATACTTAAAAGTTTCCATTCCTCATGAAATACCTACCTATAGATCAGCAGCTTTTTGTTGAAAACAAAAAGAACTTTACTGCCCATTTGCTTCCCAATTCCATTGCTTTTTTTCAGGCCAACGATGAAATGCCCAAAAGTGCCGATATGAATTTTCAGTTCAGGCAGAATGCAGATCTGTTTTACCTGACCGGAATTGACCAGGAAGAAACCCTCCTTATTATTTTTCCGGATAGCCCGTTACCAGAATATAAAGAAGTGCTGTTGCTGCGCAGAACGAATGAGGTGATTGCGGTTTGGGAAGGTCATAAATACACTGTTGAGGAAGCACAGGCACAGAGTGGGGTTAAAACCGTTATGTGGTTTGATGAATTTGAATCTATACTGCATATGCTGATGACCTATGCAGAACATGTGTATTTGAACACTAATGAAAACTACCGTGCCCACCCGCAGGTAGAGGACAAAAATCTCCGGTTTGCGCATGAATTAATGCGCCGCTTTCCAGTGCATCAGTACCACCGCAGTGCACCCATTATGATGCAGTTAAGGCAGATAAAATCCACGATTGAGGTGAACCTTATTAAGGAAGCAATCCGCATTACAGCGGTTGCCTTTGAGCGGGTGCTGAAATTTACACGGCCTGGGGTAACGGAATATGAAATTGAAGCCGAAATCACGCATGAGTTTTTAAGAAACCGCTCAGGTGGCCATGCCTACACGCCTATCATTGCCAGCGGAAAAAATGCCTGTGTACTTCATTATGTTGAAAACAACCAAACCTGCAAAAGAGGTGACCTCTTGTTACTGGACTTTGGAGCTGACTATGGAAATTATGCTGCAGACTTAACACGTACTATTCCGGTAAGTGGAAAATTTACTCCGCGTCAAAAGGAAGTTTACAATGCAGTACTCAGGGTTCAGCGGCAATCCATGGAATTGCTGCGTCCCGGTACTATCATCAATGAGTATCATAAAGAAGTGGGAAAGATGATGGAGCAGGAACTTCTTGACCTAGGATTGTTAAAGCAAGCTGCAGTAAAAAAACAGGATCCTGAAAAACCGCTGTATAAAAAATATTTCATGCATGGAACCTCTCATCATCTTGGATTGGATGTGCATGATTTAGGAACACGGTTCGCACCCATTGAAGCCGGCATGGTATTTACCTGTGAGCCGGGTATCTATATACCTGAAGAAAACATCGGAATCAGGATAGAAAACGACATACTGGTAACGAATGGTGCTCCAGTAGACCTGATGGCAATGATTCCAGTGGAAGTAAAAGAAATTGAGGCACTGATGAAGAGATCTTGATTACTGGTGTCAAATAACTCTTCAACAAAAATTATTTCATAATTGGGGTTTTGCTTCATCATTCACGATCAATATCAACGAGGTAATACATTGCTGTGGTGAATACATCTCTGAGCCAGGGCAGGGAGGCAATAATTTTATTTTGCTCGCGGGTTTTCCATCCGAATTTGTACTCATATATGGGATTGACCAGGTAAAATACACGTTGATTGATAGTATAGTTGAGACGCTTCAGTATTCTTTCAAACCGTTCAATAGAAATTCCGGTCTCCTTAATTTCTGCCATCTCTTCAATTACCTGTTGTGATTCACCGCCCCACTTTAAAACGCTTCTGTATAATGGCATGGGAAGCAGGTGATAATAAGGAAGCTTAGCAAGTAATTTATTTTTACACACCTGCTGATGGCCACCAAAAGGCATGTACCAGGGCGGAAATCCAAAGAATATTTTTCCACCAGGTTTCAGGTATAATTTTAACTGCTCCAGTAACCTCGACTGATCATGAATGTGTTCAATCACATCCTTCAAAATGATCAGATCAAAAGCGTTTTTAAATTCATTTCTAAATGAAGCATCGTAAATGTCTTTCGCAATGATTGATGCACGCTGATCACTTATTTCCTCCCGGAGAAAATGGCGTGCAAGTTCAGCCCTTGAGGGACTCAGCTCCACACCAACACCAATACAACCTCTGTCAACAAAAGCTTTTAGTACCCCACCTTCCGCACAACCGATTTCAAGCACATTCATTCCGGAAATTAGTTTAAGGCCTTTTTCAATAAAGGGAATCACCCACCTGGAGGCATTCTCCTTTTGATAGTTGAAATAAGTTTCCTTATCCTTATGAAATTCGAACATGAAAAAGTTGCTTTGATTGCAGAATTAGTTGCAAGGTTAGGAATTTTTCAACTTCTCCTTACATGCTTTGAAGCAAAACCTCTTAGGTTAAAAAAACCTATGAGGTTCGTCTAGCAAAACGTTATAAGGACTGGCAAGAAAGATTACTGCACAACAAACTTGCGGGTCATAATTGTTGTACCCTGTTCAGCTATCAACAAATAATTGCCGGGAGTTAAATCTTGGACTGATAAGGTCAGTGTTCCATTCGTTTCATGAGGATTAATTTGTTGTGACCTGATTGTTTGGCCCATAACATTCATTATACTCAGCTTAATATTCTTTCCCTGAATACTTTTTCCAAAGTGAACATTCAATTGGCCTGATACAGGATTTGGGTAAACTGTAAGTACGTCTTCCAATTCCACTTTAGTCATCTCATCCATTTTTCCTTCACAGGGATTCAGTGCACCGCATATATCGTTGTTTATATCGTATTTGCAGGCAAGATAATTTTCCACTGCCATCCTTTCATCGTCAGTAAGTTTTACATTGTATCCAATCACTTCTAAAATAGTACCTACCAAGTATTCAGAAGATGTGAAAACATCGCGTTGTCCAATAGTAATTTTTCGGTTGATGGGTGACAGTGGGAGTTGCACTCCCTGAGGATCCTTAGTATCGGTTGAAAGCAATCCGTTGATATAATAAGTAATGTCGGTAGTGCCGGCGCCCCAAACACCTGCTACAATACACAGTTCACTTTCAGGCATAGAATTGAGGCAAGCAGAGCTCTGAGCAATGTAGTTGCCGGAAGAATGATGGTGATAAATTCTCTTATCCAGGATTAACAATTCCTGTGAATAACCGTTTGGAGAAAGCGAAATCGCTGTTCCTGTAAATTCCTTTTTCTTCACAATGAAAATAGTAGCAGTTGGTTGAAAGAAACTCGCGCTTGCAGGTGCCTGAAGATAATGCCGGCCTGAAAATTTCGCTCCGGAAGCTCCAGGAGTAGTAACGTAAAATGGTTTTGAACCTCCTGTTGAAGAGACATGGTTATTTGCCCCTGATTGATCGAGCCATTGCTTCACACGACCAGGAGAAGATGGATTGACTACGATACCCGCATCACCACGCAGCCAGAGTTGCAAAATAGAGTTACCTGAAACATCACCAATTCCGCCGGGGCCACTTTGTGCAACAGCAAAATCGATTACACAAAAGCACAACAATAAAAAGATGCTAATTTTTTTCATGGTAAATAATTTTTAGTGAGAAAATAGTAGACGAACAAATATAAATAAAAAACAGTCATTAATCCTGTGAGAGATGCAATGGGTGCTTACCAAATTGTCGCTAAATGGAACCGTCATGCAGTCCCGATTATCGGGATCGGCATCTCTGCCAAAGTGGGAGATCCCGATCCCGAATTACTCGCGACGGGATGACAGCTATGATTTTACTTTATTTCCAACCACCAATGCGACAATTATATATAACCCTTCTCTTTCG
>JBDSEW010000123.1:0-2616 GCA_039919825.1 Chitinophagales bacterium
CTTCCCTTTTACATATTATTGCCGGATTAGAACCACCCGACAATGGTTCTGTTTTGCTTCGCAAAGACCTGACTGTTGGTTTCCTGGAGCAGGAAGCTCTTCTTGACGAAAACAAAACAATTATCGAAACCATTTTTGATTCGGATAACGCTGTAGTAAAAGCAGTAAAGTTCTATGAGCTATGCCTTGAAGAAAATGCAGACTCAAAAAAAATGCAGCAAGCCATGGAGCAAATGGATTTGCTCCATGCATGGGACTTTGAATCGAAGGCACAACAGATCTTATCTAAACTAAGTGTTGGCGAGGTAAACCGTAAAATCGGCACCTTAAGTGGCGGACAAAAAAAACGTGTTGGGTTGGCGAGTGTACTGTTGCATGAACCTGAATTTTTAATTCTAGATGAACCTACCAACCATCTTGATCTTGACATGATTGAATGGCTGGAAGAGTACCTAAAGAAAAATTATGACACCCTGCTGATTGTTACACACGATCGTGACTTTCTCGATAATGTATGCAATGAAGTAGTTGAACTCGATGACGGCAAACTGTTTTTTTATACGGGCAATTACGAAACCTATGTAGAAAAGAAAACGGAGCGAAAAGAGAACGATGCCATTGCTGTTGATAAAGCCAAAAACCTGTTGCGCAAAGAACTGGAATGGATGCGCCGGCAACCTAAAGCACGCACTGTAAAAGCAAAATCAAGGATTGATTCCTTCTATGAGATTAAAGAAGAAGCTTCAAAAGATTTACGGGAGAAGGAGTTGAAAGCAGAGATCAAAATCAACAGGCTAGGTGGTAAGATCGTGGACTTTCATCATGTACATAAAAAGTTTGATCAACTCACCATTCTGTCCGACTTCAGTTATAAATTTAAGCACAAGGAACGCTTAGGTATTGCGGGAAAAAACGGCATTGGAAAAACTACATTTCTCAATCTCATCACCGGGCAGGAAAAACCTGATGCAGGAAAAATTGTGATTGGCGAAACCGTACAATTCGGTTACTACACGCAGAAGGGAATGAAGATCAAAAATGACCAGCGCGTGATTGAAGTGATTCGTGACATTGCCGATTACATCACACTTGAAAAAGGAAAAACACTATCTGCCTCACAACTGCTCGAACGTTTTCTCTTCGACAGAAACAAGCAATACGACTATGTGGCCAAGCTCAGTGGTGGAGAAAAGCGGCGTTTGTACCTGCTGACGATATTGATGAAGAATCCAAACTTCCTTATTCTGGATGAGCCGACCAATGACCTTGATATCATCACCCAAAATGTTCTGGAAGATTTTTTAGAAGAGTATCCAGGTTGTCTAGTGGTGGTTTCGCACGATCGTCATTTTATGAAAAAGATCACCGATCACTTATTAGTATTCGAAGGAGAAGGAAAAGTGATCGATTTTCCAGGCACTTATGCTGAATATCTTTTCTGGAAAGATGAAAAAAAGGAACCAGTAAAGCCATTAAAAAACGGAAGCAAGCAGGAATTGTCCGCAGTTACTGCTTCACCGAAAACAAAAATAAAAAGGACCTATAAAGAACAACGGGAGTTTGAAACTCTTGAAAAAGAAATAGCCAGACTCGAACAGCGGAAAAATGAATTGACGATATCTATGCAGTCTGCGGACCTTCCATTTAATGAGATGCAGAAATTGTCTAGAGAGTTCACAACCGTCATGCATTCGATTGACGAAAAAAGCATGCGCTGGCTGGAGCTTTCAGAGATTGCCTGATGAATGGCTAATTCAAAAAAAGTAGTGCGTATATTTCGTTCTTTCATCAGATGAAACAACA
The DNA here is from genome assembly GCA_039919825.1 of Chitinophagales bacterium. Classification (GTDB taxonomy): domain Bacteria; phylum Bacteroidota; class Bacteroidia; order Chitinophagales; family UBA10324; genus JACCZZ01. The sequence goes on from JBDSEW010000123.1 coordinate 1,804, forward strand.
AGCAAACCGCAAAGCAAAAGCAAATGTGGAGCAGCACGCTGCGCCGTCTGTTTTAAAAAGCCCGCGTTTTCATTTGGGAGTTATTGCTACTCTTGCCCTGCTGGTTTATCTCCCTTCCATCTCTTACCATCTCACATATTATGATGATGCTACGCTTATTGAAAATATGCGCCAATTCATAGCGGGTAAAAATTCATTTTATCAAATATTCTCTCAAAGTGTTTTTGGATCACCGGTAAATGGTGCGGATTATTATTACAGGCCTTTGCTCACGCTTTCATTGTATCTTAATGCGTTGGCAGGTGGAGATGGTTTAACAGGTTTTCATTTCATCAATATATTACTTCACATATTTGCATGCTGGCTGTTGTATGCTTTTTTGGTGAAAATGAAATTTGATACACAGCTTGCTTTGATCGCTGCTGCAATTTTTACCCTTCACCCCGCACTGGTTCAGGCAGTTGCCTGGATTCCCGGACGGAATGACTCATTGCTTACCCTATTTGCTTTGGGTTCCCTGCTCTACCTGGTTAAATATATTGAGGGCAGAAAAACACTTCCCCTACTGCTTCATTTGCTTTTCTTTTTTCTTTCATTGCTCACGAAAGAGACAGCAGTATTGTTACCAGGCCTCTACCTGATTGTTTGGAGAATATCCGGCACAAACAACACTGTAAAAGAAACATCACTGCAAACACGAATTGGGTTACCGGTGATTATCAGTTCCTGGATATTGCTGACGGTCGTTTTCTTCCTTGTACGGAGGATTATTCTTGACTCATCAGTTGGCCTTCTTTTAAGTTTCACGGTAGA